>CAXAYM010000488.1:0-1501 GCA_963973175.1 uncultured Arenimonas sp. | reverse complement strand
GCCTCGTGAGCGGCCGCACCGTCACCTCCCTGACCAATCCGACGGTCAAGGCCGTGCGCGCCCTGCATCAGCGCAAGACCCGCGACGAGACCGGTCTGTTCGTGGCCGAAGGCCTGAAGAACGTCACCGAGGGCGTCGAGACCGGCCATGCGCCGGAGATCCTGCTCTATGGCCGGGACGCCGCCGACCATCCGCTGCTGCAAGCCGCCGCCCAGGCCACCCACGAGGCCGGCGGCGAGGTGATCGAGGTCACGGCCGAGATTCTCGCCAAGGTCTCCCGCCGGGACAATCCCCAGGCGGTGGTGGGCGTCTTTCCGCAGGTTTTCACCCCCCTCACCGCTCTCCAGCCCCGCCTCGCCAAGGCCTGGGTCGCCCTGCACAGGGTACGCGATCCCGGCAATCTGGGGACCATCATCCGCACCGCCGATGCGGCCGGCTGCGGCGGCGTGGTGCTGGTGGGGGAATGCTGCGATCCCTATTCGGTGGAGGCGGTGCGGGCCACCATGGGCTCCATCTTCGCCGTGCCGATCGCCCGGGCTGGCGAGGCCGAGTTCGCCGCCTGGCGCCGCGACTGGCCAGGCTCGGTGGTCGGCACGCTCCTGAGCGCCGAGGTCGATCACCGCAGCGCCGACTATGTGCATCCCGCCCTGATCCTGATGGGCAATGAGCAGCAGGGCCTGCCGCCGGAGATGGCCAGCCTCTGCGACGTCAACGTCAAGATCCCCATGCGCGGCCGGGCCGACAGCCTGAACCTGTCGGTCGCCACCGGCGTGATGATCTACGCCGCCAGCTAGCTTCGCGGCTTGGTTCGGGTGGTCGGGTCGGCCACCGAGGGGTCTTCGGGCCACGGATGGCGGGGATAGCGGCCGCGCATGTCGGCGCGCACGTCCCGCCAGGAGCCGCGCCAGAAGCCCGGCAAGTCCTGGGTCAGCTGAATGGGCCGTCGGGCCGGCGACAGCAGGGCCAGCGTCAGGGGCCGGCCGGCCACCATCGGGTGCTCATTCAGACCGAACACCTCCTGCACGCGGATCTCCACCCGCGGGCCGCCTTCGGCCTCATAGTCGATCTGCGCCCGGTTGCCGGTCGGCGCGGTCCAGTGGGTGGGCAGCTCCGCCTCGACCCGTCGCTGGAGGTCCCAGGGAATGAGACTGCGCAGGGCGCCGTCCAGCAGGTCGGGCGTCAGGTCGGCGAGCCCGCGAAGGCCGGACAGCAGGGGCGTGAGCCAGTCGTCCAGCACCGCCACAAGCGCCGGGTCTGACAGGTCCGGCCAGGTCTGAGGGTCCTGCTCGTGCAGGAAGCCGATGCGTTTGCGCAGAGCCGTCGCCGCTGCGCCCCAGCGCAGGGCGCCTAGCCCCTCCCGCCGCAGGCGCGCGGCCAGGGCCTGGGCGACAACCTCCGCCGGCGGATTGTCATCCAGGCTTTCCTGCAGAGCCAGCCGACCAAGCCGCGTGAGGCGGCGGACGCGGATTCGGCCGCCGGGGCTCTCCTCGATCCGGTCCTC
>CAXAYM010000487.1:0-1506 GCA_963973175.1 uncultured Arenimonas sp. | reverse complement strand
CTCCTTTAAGGGCTGAAGCAGAGGACGCGGACCGTCGCCGGAGCAGCAACAGGTAGCCGGCCGGCACGACGAACATCGAGAGCAGCGGCGCGGTCAGCATGCCGCCGATCATGGGAGCGGCGATCCGTCTCATAACCTCCGAGCCGGCGCCGTGGCCGATAAGGATCGGGAAGAGGCCGGCCAGGATGACCGCTACGGTCATCGCCTTGGGCCGCACCCGCAGAAGGGCGCCTTCGCGGACCGCCTCTTCCACCTGCGCCGAAGAAGGCTCGGGGCCTCGGTCGCGGAGCGCCTCCTTCAGATAGATCAGCATGACCACCCCGAATTGGGCGGCGACGCCCGCCAGGGCGATGAGGCCGACCCCCGTTGCGACAGACTGGTGGTAACCCAGGAGGTAGAGCGCCCAGATGGCGCCGGTGAGGGCGAAGGGCAGGGTGGCCATGATCAGCGCCGCCTCGTCCAGACGGCCGAAGGTCATGAAGAGAAGCAGGAAGATAATCACCAGCGTCGCCGGAACCACGATCTTCAGCCGCTCGAGCGCGCGCTGCAGGTATTCGAACTGGCCCGAGTAGGCGACCGCAACGCCGGGCGCGAGCTTCACATTTCCAGCCACTGCGGCCTGTAGATCGGCGACAACGGAGGCGAGGTCGCGTCCCCGGACGTCGATATAGACCCAGGTGGAGGGCCGGGCGTTCTCCGTCTTCAGCATCGGCGGACCGTCGGCGATCTGAACGGCCGCCACGGTTCCGAGGGTGATCTGCTGACCCGCCGCGGTCAGGATCGGCAGCTGGCGCAGGCCTTCCAGGCTCTCCCGCAGCTCACGCGGATAGCGGACGCTGATCGGGTAGCGCGCCAGGCCCTCGACCGTCTGGCCGATGGTCTCCCCGCCGACCGCGGTTGAGATCACATCTTGGACGTCGGCGATGTTGAGGCCGTAGCGCGCCGCCGCCGCTCGATCGATGGTCACGTCGACATAGCGTCCGCCGGTCAGGCGTTCGGCCAGCGCCGAGGAGACGCCGGGCACGGTCTTGGCCACGGCCTCGACGTCGTGGGCGATACGGTCGATCTGCGCCAGGTCCTGGCCCGAGACCTTCACGCCGATCGGACTCTTGACGCCGGTGGCCAGCATGTCGATGCGGTTTCGGATTGGGGGCACCCAGACGTTGGCGAGCCCGGGGACCTTCACTGTCTCGTCCAACTCCTCGACCAGCTTCTCCGGCGTCATGCCCGGACGCCATTGGCTGCGCGGCTTGAACTGGATCGTGGTCTCGAACATCTCGAGCGGCGCAGGGTCGGTGGCGGTTTCCGCCCGGCCCGCCTTGCCGAAGACGGTTTTCACCTCGGGGACCGTCTTGATGAGGCGGTCGGTCTGCTGAAGCAGTTCCGCCGCCTTCTGGGCGGAGATCCCCGGCAGGGCCGAAGGCATGTAGAGGAGATCGCCCTCGTCCAGTTGCGGCATGAACTCGCCGCCGAGCCGACTGAGGGGCCAGGCTGTGGGGGCGAAGG
>CAXAYM010000486.1:0-1519 GCA_963973175.1 uncultured Arenimonas sp. | reverse complement strand
GCGGTCGGCGGCAAGGGCAGCGCCATGCTGCGGGCCGGCGTGCCCCTGGACACCACCGTCGAGCTGGTGATCGGCGAGGACGGCGCGGTCTCGGCCGTGGGGGCCGAGGGTCAGGTGCTGGGCGTGGCGCGGCCGGGGGGCGATGACCAGATTCCCACCCCGCCGACCTCCCCCGGCATCGAGGCGGCCCGCGCCGCGTCGGCGGCCTCGCCCTTCGCCACACGCTCCCTCCACCGGGGCTGCTTCTCCTGCTGCATCGAGCGCGAGCAGGGCGAGGGCCTGGGGGTTCATGTGGGCCAGGTCCCCGGCGCCGAGCCTGGGGTCTGCGCGGGCCTGTGGATCCCGCACGCCAATTTCGCCGGCCCCGACGGGACCATGCCTGACGAAATCACCTGGGGCGCCCTGGACTGCTCGGGCTCCATGGCCTGGTGGATCAAGATCGGGTCGCCGGTGGGCCTGCTGGGCACCATGGCCGGCGAGGTGCTGAAGGCGCCCAAGGCCGGCGAGACCTATGTGGTCGTCGCCTGGGCCCGGGAATCGGAGGGCCGCAAATTCTTCGCCGGCGTCGCCCTCTATGACGCGGCCGGCGAGGTGGTGGCCAGAAGCGGTCAGATCTGGATCGGCCGTCCGGCCGGCGCCCCAGCGCCGGCTCCCCTGGCGCCCGCCGCCAGCGCCTGAGGGCTCGGTCTTCCAGGTCGTTCCCGGTCGGCGGCCTTCACGCTGTCGGGAAAGGCTCAGGGCGGGCATTTCCTTTCCCGCGGAACGGGCCTATACGGAATATTGACAACCGCCCGGCCGAAAGGCCGGGCGCCGTCGTTTCTGGAGTACGGCCATGACCGACATTCTGATGCCCAAGGCGACCGCCGTCTGGCTGGTCGACAACACCTCGCTGACCTTCGACCAGATCGCCGACTTCTGCGGCCTGCACCCTCTCGAGGTGCGCGGCATCGCCGACGGCGAAGTGGCGCGCGACATCCGCGGCGCCGACCCGATCGGCAATGGCCAGCTGACCCGCGAAGAGCTGGACGCCGCCCAGGCCAATTCGGCCTATCGGATGAAGGCCCAGAAGAGCCGCCATGCCGAGCTGCTCAAGCCGACCAAGAAGGCGCCGCGCTATACCCCGGTGTCCCGCCGTCAGGATCGCCCCGACGCGATCGCCTGGTTCCTGCGCAATCACCCCGAAGTGCCCGACGCGCAGATCTCCCGGCTCTTGGGCACCACCAAGGCGACCATCGACCAGATCCGCAACCGCACCCACTGGAACTCGGCCAATATCAAGCCGGTGGACCCGGTGACGCTCGGCCTGTCGACCCAGATGGAGCTGGACGCCGTGGTGCGCAAAGCCGCCGACAAGAAGGCCAAGGACGACGCCAAGGCCGGAATCACCGATCCCGATGGCCCGTCCCTGCGCCCGGCCTCTGAGACCGGCGCGGTCGAGAACGCCCCGCTGGCGACCGAGGAAGACTGAAGCCTGCCCTTGGCCGGATGCTGAAACGCAAGAGGCCCGCGCGATGCGCGG
>CAXAYM010000485.1:0-1530 GCA_963973175.1 uncultured Arenimonas sp. | reverse complement strand
CGCTGGTCAAGCTGGCCAAGGACTATGTGGGCGCCGACGAGTCGGGTCGCCTGTCGGACTCCGACCTGCGCACCCGCGTGATCATGAACGAGATCGACGGTCGCGCCTTCCAGCTGACCGCCATGCGCGCCATGGTCGAATCCAAGGCCAATTCCGGGCCTTCGGCGGCCACCTCGATCATGAAGAACGCCGGCACCCGCTGGATGCAGGATCGGGCTGAACTGACCATCGAACTCATGGGCCACCAGGGCCTGGGCTGGGAAGGCGACGACTTCACCGCTGAAGAGCTGGGCGCCGTGCGCTCCTGGCTGGGCGGTAAGGCGACGACCATCTATGGCGGTTCGCAGGAGGTGCAGAACAACATCATCTCCAAGCGCATCCTCGGCCTGCCCGACCCGAAATAAGCACTCACACGAATTTTATAGGGATTACAATAAGATGGCCGTTCTCAACGAAGAACAGACAATGCTTCGCGACGCCGCGAAGAGCTGGGTGCAGGAAAAGTCCCCCGTCACCGCCTTCCGCAAGATGCGCGATAGCGGGGTCGAGCTGGGCTACGACGCCAACGCCTGGAACGAAATGGCCGAGATGGGCTGGGCCGGGGTGATCATCCCCGAGGAATACGGCGGCTCGGACTTCGGCTACCTCTCCATGGGCCTGATCCTGGAGGAAACAGGCCGCACCTTGACCGCCTCTCCGCTTCTGGCCTCGGGTCTCGCCGCGGCCTCGGCCCTGGTGCTGGGCGGCTCCGACGCCCAGAAGTCGGAATGGCTGCCGAAGATCGCCGGCGGTGAAGTCGTCGGCGCCCTGGCGATCGACGAAGGCGCTCATCACGCCCCGGAAAAGGTGGCCCTGAAGGCTGAAAAGTCCGGTTCGGGCTACAAGCTGTCGGGCTCCAAGTCCTTCGTGCTGGAAGGCATGTCGGCTGGCCTGCTGATCGTCTCGGCCCGCACCTCGGGCAAGCCGGGCGACACCGACGGGATCACCCTGTTCCTGGTCGCCGGCGACGCCAAGGGCGTGAGCCGCAAGCGTCTGCACCTCGCTGACAGCCGCGGCGCCGCCAACATCACCTTCGACGGCGTCGAAGTGGGCGCTGACGCGGTGCTGGGCGAAGTCGACAAGGGCTACGCCCTGCTGGAGAAGACCCTCGACCGCGCCCGCGCCGGCCTCTGCGCCGAAATGCTCGGCTCGGCCGTCCAGGCCTTCGAAGTGACCCTGGACTACCTCAAGGTCCGGGTGCAGTTCGGCCAGGTCATCGGCTCCTTCCAGGCCCTGCAGCACCGCGCGGCCAAGATGTTCACCGATCTCGAACTGGCCCGCTCGGCCGTCGAAGCCGCCCTCCAGGCGATCGACGCCGACACCCCGGACGTTCCGGAGCTGGTCAGCCTGGCCAAGGCCAAGATGGGCGACGTCTTCCACCTCGTGTCCAACGAGATGGTTCAGATGCATGGCGGCATCGGCATGACCGACGCCCACGACGCGGGCTTCTACATGAAGCGCGCCCGTGCGGCCGAGGCGGCCTTTGGCAAC
>CAXAYM010000484.1:0-1534 GCA_963973175.1 uncultured Arenimonas sp. | reverse complement strand
CACAAGTTCGACGTCGTCGTCGTCGGCGCCGGGGGCTCCGGCCTCCGTGCGGCCCTGGGCTGCGCCCAGGCCGGCCTTCGCACCGCGTGCGTCTCCAAGGTCTTCCCGACCCGCTCGCACACCGTGGCCGCCCAGGGCGGCATCTCGGCGAGCCTCGGCAATATGAGCCAGGATGACTGGCGCTGGCACATGTACGACACCGTCAAGGGGTCGGACTGGCTGGGCGACCAGGACGCCATCGAATATCTCTGCCGCAACGCGCCGGCCGCCGTTTACGAGCTCGAGCACTGGGGCGTTCCCTTCTCGCGCACCGAGGACGGCAAGATCTATCAGCGCGCCTTCGGCGGCATGACCAGCAACTATGGCGAGGCCCCGATCCAGCGGACCTGCGCTGCGGCCGACCGCACCGGCCACGCCATGCTGCACACCATGTATGGCCAGTCCCTGGCCAACAACACCGAGTTCTTCATCGAGTATTTCGCCCTCGACCTGATCATGGAAGACGGCGTCTGCCGGGGCGTCACCGCCTGGAAGCTCGACGACGGCACCCTGCACCGGTTCCAGGCCCAGATGGTCATCCTGGCCACCGGCGGCTATGGCCGCGCCTACTTCTCCTGCACCAGCGCCCACACCTGCACCGGCGACGGCAACGCCATGGTCCTGCGGGCCGGCCTGCCCCTGCAGGATATGGAGTTCGTGCAGTTCCACCCCACCGGCATCTATGGCGCCGGCTGCCTGATCACCGAAGGCGCCCGGGGCGAGGGCGGCTATCTGACCAATTCCGAGGGCGAGCGGTTCATGGAGCGCTATGCGCCCTCCGTGAAGGACCTGGCGCCGCGGGACATGGTCAGCCGGGCCATGACCATCGAGATCCGCGAAGGTCGCGGGGTGGGGCCTGGCAAGGACCACATCTTCCTGCACCTGGACCACCTGGATCCCAAGGTGCTGCATCAGCGCCTGCCGGGCATTTCCGAAAGCGCCCGGGTCTTCTCCGGGGTGGACGTGACCAAGGCGCCGATCCCGGTCCTGCCGACCGTGCACTACAATATGGGCGGCATCCCGACGAACTTCTATTCCGAGGTGGTCACCCGTGACGGCGACAACCCCGACAGCGTCATCCCCGGCCTGATGGCCGTGGGCGAGGCGGCCTGCGTCTCGGTGCATGGCGCCAACCGCCTCGGCTCCAACTCGCTGATCGACCTGGTGGTGTTCGGCCGCTCGGCCGCCCTGCGCGCCGCCGACATCCTGACGCCGGGCGCCAAGCAGCCTGACCTGAAGCCGGCCCAGACCGAGGGACACCTCGCCCGCTTCGACCGCCTGCGCAACGCCAAGGGCGCCACGCCCACCGCCCAGCTGCGCCTGGACATGCAGAAGGCCATGCAGGAGGACGCCGCGGTGTTCCGCACCGGTGAAAGCCTGGCGTCGGGCGTCGCGCGTCTGGACAAGATCCACGGCCAGCGTGGCGACATCCAGGTCACCGACCGCGGCATGATCTGGAACACCGACCTGATCGAGACCCTGGAGTTCGACAACC
>CAXAYM010000483.1:0-1538 GCA_963973175.1 uncultured Arenimonas sp. | reverse complement strand
CGTGGCGGCGGCGCCGTCAAGCTGGCGACCCCCGTGGTTCGACACCACGATGCCGTCGGCGCCGGCCGCCACCGCCGCCTCGGCATCGGCCGGATCGAGCAGGCCCTTGACCACCAGCCTGCCCTTCCAGCGCGCGCGCAGCCAGGCCACGTCGTCCCAGGTGATGGACGGGTCGAACTGGGCATCGATCCAGGCCCGGAATGCATTGATGTCATCGGCGACCGGCACGTGCGGCCCCAGGCTGCCAAAGCCATGCGGCTTGCCGCGCACGCCCACGTCGAGCAGCCAGCCAGGACGCGAGAGCAGCTGCGACAGCCGGAGCAGCCGGGGCCGGAGGCCTGCCTGGCCCAGGCCATTGCGCACGTCGCGGTGTCGCGGCCCGGCCAGGGGCAGGTCAACGGTGAACACGAGCGTGCGGGTGCCCGCGGCCCAGGCCGAGGCGAGCACGGCTTCGACGACGCCGCGGTCGCGCAGCATGTACAGCTGGAACCAGGGCGCCGTGCCGGTCGCGGCCACTTCCCCGATGCCGCAGATTCCCACCGTCGAGAGGGTGAACGGCACGCCGGTCGAACGCGCGGCGCGGGCCGCCTGGGCTTCACCGCGGCGCGCCATCATCCCGGCCAGGCCCACGGGCGCCAGCGCGAGGGGCAGGCGGCAGTCGTCGCCCAGCAGGGAAACCGACGTATCGATGCCACTCACGTCCACCAGCACGCGCTGGCGGATCGGCAGCGCGGACCAGGCCGCGGTGTTGCACGCCAGCGTCTGTTCGGTGCCGGCGCCGCCGTCGAGGTAGTCGGCCAGGAACCGGGGAAGCCGCCGGCGCGCCAGCCGTTCGTAGTCGCCGCAGGTGGCGGGAAACCCGAAGGCCATGGCTCAACCTCCCTCGCGCAGTGAGCGCACGGCAGCACGTGCGGTCAGGATGCAGCCGGGCAGGAAGGTGCCTTCCAGCGATCGTTTGCCGTTGCTGCCGCCGCCACCGAAGCCCGCTGCCTCGCCCACGCAGTAGAGGCCCGGAACAGCGGCGCCGCTGGCATCGAGCACGCGGCTGGCGAGATCGGTGCGCAGGCCGCCCAGGCTCTTGCGGGTGATCAGCTGCATGCGGATCGCGATGAACGGGCCCGCACCCGAGGCCTGCAGCGGTGCCGGCTTGCAGGTGCGCAGGCGGTCGGGGCGCCATTGCCGGGCCTGTTCGATGCGCCGCACCTGCGGGTCGTCGCGGTAGTTCGCGTCGAAGGCATCCACGGTGGCCTGCAGCCGGACGGCATCAATATCGTGGGAACAGGTCAGCGCGTTCATCTTCGCGGCCAGCCCGGCGAGGCTGTCGTCGACGAGGAAATCCTCGCTTTCGCGCTGCATCTGGGCCACAAGGCGGCGATTGCCGGTGAGTGTCTCGAACACGAAGCGCAGGAACTGTTTGTCCCGGATGCGCGGATTGTGTTCGGCCCCGGAAATCGCGAACTCGCGCAGCGCGATCCGCCGGTTGAGCAGGTGCCAGGTCCAGGGTTTTTCCTGTTCGGCCACGCGCTGGCACAGCCAGT
>CAXAYM010000482.1:0-1538 GCA_963973175.1 uncultured Arenimonas sp. | reverse complement strand
GTCTCCACCGACGAGGTTTACGGCTCGCTGGGCGACGACGGCAAGTTCACCGAAGACACGCCTTACGCCCCCAACTCGCCGTATTCGGCCTCCAAGGCCGCGTCCGACCACCTGGTGCGCGCCTACCACCACACCTACGGGCTGCCGGTGCTGACCACGAACTGCTCGAACAACTACGGTCCGTTCCAGTTCCCGGAAAAGTTGATCCCGCTGGTGATCCAGAAGGCCCTGGCCGGCGACCCGCTGCCGGTTTACGGCGATGGCCGGAACGTGCGCGACTGGCTGTTCGTGAAGGACCACTGCGCCGCCATCCGCCGGGTGCTCGAAGCCGGCCGGGTGGGGGAGACCTACAACGTCGGCGGCGACGCCGAACGCCAGAACATCGAGGTGGTCAAGGCCATCTGCCATCTGCTCGACCAGCGCCGCCCGCGCCAGGACGGCCAGCCGCGCGAGTCGCAGATCACTTTCGTGAAGGACCGCCCGGGCCACGACCGGCGCTACGCCATCGATGCCAGCAAGATCCAGTCCGAGCTGGGCTGGAAACCCTCGGTGGACTTCGAGCAGGGCCTGGCCGCCACGGTGGACTGGTACCTGGCCAACCCCGACTGGGTGCAGCGCGTGCTCGACGGCAGCTACCGGCTGGAACGCATCGGCCAGGAGGCCTGAATGAAGCGCAAGGGAATCATCCTGGCCGGGGGCTCCGGCACCCGGCTTTATCCGATCACCCAATCGGTGTCCAAGCAGCTGCTGCCGGTCTACGACAAGCCGATGATCTATTACCCGCTCAGCGTGCTGATGCTGGCGGGCATCCGCGAGGTGCTGGTCATCAACACCCCGCACGAGCAGGAACTGTTCAAGCGGCTGCTGGGCGACGGCTCGCAGTGGGGCATGGACATCCGCTACGAGGCCCAGCCCAGCCCCGACGGCCTGGCGCAGGCCTTCCTGATCGGCGAAGACTTCCTGGCCGGCCAGCCCAGCTGCCTGGTGCTGGGCGACAACATCTTCCACGGCACGGGCCTGACGGAGCGCCTCAAGCGTGCCGATGCACGCGACACCGGCGCCACGGTATTCGGCTACTGGGTGAAAGACCCGGAGCGCTACGGCGTCGCGGCCTTCGACGCCAGCGGCAAGGTCGTGGACATCGAGGAAAAGCCGACCAAGCCCAAGTCGAACTACGCGGTCACCGGCCTGTATTTCTACGACGGCCGTGCCCCGCAATTCGCGAAGGCGCTCAAGCCCTCGCCGCGCGGGGAGCTCGAGATCACCGACCTCAACCGGGTTTACCTGGAGGAAGGCGCCCTGCACCTGGAGCAGCTGGGCCGCGGTTACGCCTGGCTCGACACCGGCACGCACCAGTCCCTGCTGGAGGCCTCGACCTTCATCGAGACGATCGAGGCCCGCCAGGGCCTGCGCGTGTGCTGCCCCGAGGAAATCGCCTGGACCAACGGCTGGATCAGCGACGCCCAGCTGCTGGAGCTGGCCCGGCCGCTGGCCAAGAACGGCTATGGCCAGTACCTGATGTCCCTGGCCGAGCGCGG
>CAXAYM010000481.1:0-1547 GCA_963973175.1 uncultured Arenimonas sp. | reverse complement strand
AATGGGAACCTGCGAGGGCCCCCCCCCCATGGCGCGGATGCGGCGGGTGGCCGTGACCCCGTCCATCACCGGCATCTGCATGTCCATCAGCACGAGGTCGAACCCGCCTTCGGCCATGGCGGCGACGGCGAGCGCGCCGTTGACCACGCAGACCACCTCGCAGCCCATGCCCTCCAGCAAGGTGCGGGTCAGCAGGGTGTTGATCTCGTTGTCCTCGGCCAGGAGGATCCGGACGCTGGCGGGCTCGACCAGGGCAGTCGCCTCCTGGGGGGCGACGGGCTCGGCTGGGGCGGCCAAGAACGCCTGTTGGTCCAGACCGGACCAAGGACAGCGACTGCCGAGCCGGCTGAGCGTTTCGGTAAGCACATGCTGGCGCACCGGCTTGGTCAGAAATCCGTCGAGCGCCGGCCAGGCCTCGAGGTCCTGCCGCGACGGGGCGCCCATGGAGGAGGCCACCACGATCCGCGGCTGAGGATCATCCTGGTCCTGGCGGATGCGGCGGGCCACCTCATCGCCGGCCATGACCGGCATCATGTGATCGAGCAGGACAATGTCGAACGGCCGTCCGGCCTCGCGGGCCGCGCTCAGCTGCATCAGGGCGTGGGGCCCGTCGGCGGCCTCCTCCACCATAGCGCCCTCGGCCTCCAGCTGCCGGCGGAAGATGTCGCGGTTTAAGGGGATATCGTCCACGATGAGAATCCGTGCGCCGCGCAGGCCATTGGGGTTGTTCGGCGCGGCGCCCTCTTCGGCCAGGTCAGCTAGGGGTAGCTCAAGCTCCAGCCAGAAGATGCAACCGCCCCCGGGCCGGTCGCTGACTCCGATCTGACCGCCCATCAGTTCGGCGAGCTGACGACAGATGGAGAGCCCCAGTCCCGTACCCCCGAACTTGCGGGTGATCGAGCCGTCCGCCTGATGGAACTTCTGGAAGAGCCCCAACTTGGCCTCAGGGCTCAGGCCAGGCCCTGTGTCGGCGACCTCGATCCGCAGGCCCCGGCGTCCCTGTTCGCCGACCTGCGACTTCACCTCGATGGCCACAAAGCCGCGCTCGGTGAACTTCACGGCATTGGAGACGAGGTTCAGCAGGATCTGCCGCAGCCGCGTGGGGTCGCCGGTGAAGCCGCCCTGGGCGCCGTCATCGAGATAGCAGGCGATCTCAAGCGCCTTTTCCGCCGCCCGTGGGGCCAGGAGTTCGGCCACGTCCTCCACCAGGCTGGTCAGTTTGAAGTCGATGGCCTCCAATTCGACCTTGCCGGCCTCAAGCTTCGAGACGTCGAGAATGTCATTGATGATCGACAGGAGGCTTTCGGCCGAGCTCTGCACGGCTTCGGCGTACTTGCGTTGCTCCGCAGATAGCTCACTGCGGAGCAGAAGGGCGTTCATGCCAATGACGCCGTTCATGGGCGTGCGGATCTCATGGCTCATGTTTGCCAGAAATTCGCTCTTGGCCCGATTGGCGGCCTCCGCGGCGTCACGGGCCTGGGCCATCTCCACCTCGGCGCGCTTGCGGCTGGTGATGTTCTGCAAGGCGCCGACGAGGCGAAGCGGAC
>CAXAYM010000480.1:0-1553 GCA_963973175.1 uncultured Arenimonas sp. | reverse complement strand
TGTCGCCGAGGCCCTGGTCCACGAGGATGTCGTCAAACCGGTCCTGGGCGGCGCCGGCCTCGATCAACAAGGCCGCGTCGTGGTCCGCCCAGGCGGCGCGGTCCTCGCCCAGATAGGCGGTGAACGCCTTCTCCCCCCAGGGGCAGCGGGTGGGCGAGCAGATGGGGGCGAAGGCCGAGACCGAGCGGAAGATGTCCGGGTGGCGCAGGGCCAGCGTCAGGGCGCCATGGCCGCCCATGGAGTGGCCGGAGACGCCGATCTTCTCCCGCGCGATGGGGAACTCCCCGACCACCGTCTCCAGCAGCTCGCCGGTGACATAGGTCTCCATCTGGAAGTGCGGCGTCCAGGGCGCCTGGGTGGCGTCCACATAGAAGCCCGCCCCCTGCCCCAGGTCATAGGCCGGATCGTCGGCCACGCCCTCGCCGCGGGGGCTGGTGTCGGGCGCCAGGATGGCCAGTCCGTGGGCGGCGGCCGGACCATAGGCGCCGGCCTTGGTGGTGAAGTTGTCCTCCGTGCAGGTCAGGCCGGACAGCCAGACCAGCAGCGGGAACGGCCCCTCCCCCTCTGGCAGGAAGAGGGAAAACCGCATGGGCGTGCCGGTGACCGCGCTCTGATGGCGGAGATAGCGCAGGGTCCCGCCATGGACGCGATGCTGCTGGAGAACCTCGATGCTCATCGGCCGCCCTTAAAAGACCACGACGCTGCGGATGCTCTCGCCCGCATGCATCAGGTCGAAGGCCTTGTTGATGTCTTCCAGCGGCATGGTGTGGGTGATCATCGGGTCGATCTCGATCTTGCCGTTCATGTACCAGTCGACGATGGTCGGCACGTCGGTGCGCCCGCGGGCCCCGCCAAAGGCCGTGCCCTTCCAGACCCGGCCGGTGACCAGCTGGAACGGGCGGGTGGCGATCTCCTTGCCGGCCTCGGCCACGCCGATGATGATGCTCTCGCCCCAGCCGCGATGGCAGGCCTCCAGCGCCTGGCGCATCACCTGGACATTGCCGGTGCAGTCGAAGGTGTAGTCGGCGCCGCCGCCGGTCATCTCCACCAGGTGAGCGACCACGTCGCCGGAGATCTCCTTGGGATTGACGAAGTGGGTCATGCCGAACCGGCGGCCCCATTCTTCCCGGTCGGGATTGATGTCCACCCCGATGATCATCGAGGCGCCGACCATGCGCAGGCCCTGCAGGACGTTCAGACCGATGCCGCCGAGGCCAAAGACGACGGCGTTGGCGCCGGGCTCCACCTTGGCCGTGTTGGTCACTGCGCCGACGCCGGTGGTGACGCCACAGCCGATATAGCAGGCCTTGTCGAAGGGGGCGTCGGACCGGATCTTGGCGAGCGCGATCTCCGGCAGGACCGTGAAGTTCGAGAAGGTCGAGCAGCCCATATAGTGGTGGACCATCTGGCCTCGATAGGAGAACCGGCTGGTGCCGTCGGGCATGACGCCCTTGCCTTGCGTGCCGCGGATCGCCGTGCAGAGGTTGGTCTTGCGCGACAGGCAGCTTTTGCACTGGCGGCATTCGGGCGTGTAGAGCGGGATCACGTGATCG
>CAXAYM010000479.1:0-1563 GCA_963973175.1 uncultured Arenimonas sp. | reverse complement strand
TTTGCCTTTGCCTTCGGCAAAGAAGAGATTCGCGCCTGAAGGCGCTCCTACCGGCGGTCGGCCAGGACGGCCTCGACGGCGTCGGCGTCTTTCGGCACGGCGTCGGTCAGCACCTCGTGGCCTGTCTTGGTGATGGCGACGTCGTCCTCGATGCGGATGCCGATGCCCTGGTATTTCGCGGGCACGCCCTTGCTGCCCGGCGGGATGTACAGGCCCGGTTCGATGGTGAAGACCATGCCCGGCTCGAGTTCGCGGTACTCGCCGGCGACCTTGTATTCGCCGACGTCGTGCACGTCCAGGCCGATCCAGTGGCCGGTCTTGTGCATGTAGAAACGCCGGTAGGCGCCCGACTGCAGGGCCGACTTCAGGCTGCCCTTGAGCAGCCCCAGCAACAGCAGGCCTTCGGCCAGCACTTCCACCGCCGCCTCGTGGCCCAGGATCCAGGGCCGGCCCGGCGCGGCCTGTTCCAGGGCGGCGTGCTGCGCGTCGAGCACGATGTCGTAGAGCGCGCGCTGTTCTTTTGAATACCGCCCATTCACCGGCCAGGTGCGGGTGATGTCGGAGGCATAGCCGGCGTATTCGGCGCCGGCGTCGCAAAGCAGCAGGTCGCCGTCGGCCAGCGGCGCCTTGTTGGCGCGGTAATGCAGCACGCAGGCGTTGGCGCCGGCGCCGACGATGGGTTCGTAGGCGGCCACCGCGTCGTGGCGGCGCCAGGTGTGCTGAAGCGCTGCTTCGACTTCGTATTCGTGGCCACCGGGACGGGTGGCGCGCATGGCGGCCAGCTGCGCCTCGCAGGCGATGGCCGCCGAGCGCCGCATGAGCTTCAGTTCGGCAGCACTCTTGAACAGGCGCAGTTCGTGCAGCAGGTGGCCAAGCTCAAGAAATTCATGCGGCGGCTGCGCGCCATGGCGCACCTGCGAACGCACCCGGTTGACCCAGCCGATCAGCTTGAGGTCGAACTCGGTGTCGCGGCCGAAGTGGTAATAGACCCGCGAGCGGCCTTCGAGCAGGCCCGGCAGGATCTCGTCCAGGTCGGCGATCGGGTAGGCATCGTCCATGCCATGCTCGTCCACGGCGCCTTCCGGGCCGGCACGCGGGCCGTCCCAGGCTTCGCGCTCGGGGTCGCGCTCGCGGCAGAACATCAGCACCTCGCCGTGGGCGCGGCCCGGCACCAGAACCAGCACCGCTTCCGGCTCGGGAAAACCACTGAGGTACCAGAAGTCGCTGTCCTGGCGGTAGGGATAGTGGGTGTCGTGGCTGCGCACGCGCTCGGGCGAGGCCGGCAGGATCAGGATGGCGTCGTCATCGGCCATGCGCATCAGCTGCCGGCGGCGGCGCGCGAATTCTGCGGGTTTGATCATCGGCGGGTTCAGTTGAGCTTGCGGCGGTGCCGCGGACCCAGCACGCAATCGCTGTGCAGGAGCAGTGCGGCCACGCGTACGAATTCGGCCACTTCTTCCAGCGCCTCGGCATCGGCTTCCGGCTCCTCGTAGCTGAGGTCGCTGGCGGCAATGCGGGCCATGTCGGCCAGGGCTTCCTGGGAATCTTCGGAAAGCGGCGGGG
>CAXAYM010000478.1:0-1565 GCA_963973175.1 uncultured Arenimonas sp. | reverse complement strand
CGTCATCGCGGAAGCCTTCTCGAACAAGGTAATCGTCCCGGGCCGGACCCACACCGACGAGGTGGCGTGGTTCATCCGCAATCGTCTGGAATCGCTGGGCATGCCGGTCTGGTTCCATCCCGACGTCAATCGCCAGCGCGCCGGCGACGACTGCAGGCGTGACAGCGTCTTCTGTGGCGCCGCCGGGATCATCGAACGCGGCGACGTGCTGCACACCGACATCGGCGGCTGCTATCTCAAGCTGTGCACCGACACCCAGGAGATGGGTTACGTGCTTCGTGAGGGCGAATCCGACGTACCCGAGGGCCTGCGGGCGGCGCTGGCGGCGGGCAATCGCTGGCAGGACCTGCTGACGGCGAACTTCGTCACCGGCCGCAGCGGCGACGAAATCCTGCACGCGACGCACGCCGCGGTGGAAAAGGAAGGCCTGTCGGCCAGCACCTACACCCATCCGCTGGGCTTTTTCGGCCACGCCGCCGGCCCGACCATCGGCATGTGGGACGCCCAGCAGGGCGGCACGCCGGGCAGCGACTGGCCGCTGCATCCCTCAACGGCCTACGCCATCGAAGGCAACGTGCGCTCGCCCGTGCCCGAATGGGGCGACACCTGGGTGCAGGTGAAGCTGGAGCAGGGAGGCTTCTTCGACGGTGAGGTGCTCAGCTACCCGGCAGGCCGCCAGACCGGCTGGCACCTGGTGCGTTGACGACCGCGTCAGTGCGTGGCGGGCTTGCCGCGTAGCTTGTTCCAGGTCGTGAGCGCGGCCACCACGACGATGCCCACCAGGATGCCCACCACCGCGTCCACCACCAGGGTGACCGGCAGGCCCATCGCACCTTCGGGAACCAGCGCTTCGGCCAGGTGGTGGAGGAAGGGAATCGAGTGGGTGAAGATGCCGCCGCCGACCAGGAACATGGCCGCCGTACCGGCCACCGACAGGAACTTCATCAGCCAGGGGGCGCTGTAGAGGATGCCCCGGCCGACTGCCCGGACCGAGCGCCTGAAACCGCCGCCCCCCGGGCGCTTGCTCAGGTGCAGGCCGGCGTCGTCGAGCTTGACGATGCCCGCGACCAGGCCATAGACGCCGACGGTCATCAGCGCGGCGATCGCCACCAGGACGCCGACCTGGACGCTGAATTCCCTGCCGGCGACCGTGCCCAGGGTCAGCACGATGATTTCGGCCGAAAGGATGAAGTCGGTTCGGATCGCGCCCTTGATTTTGTTCCTTTCGAAGGCGACGAGGTCGATTTTTTCGTCCGAGGCGGCTTCGAGCAGCTGGGCGACCTCGGCTTCCTTTTCTTCCGGCGAGTGCAGGAACTTGTGCGCGAGTTTCTCCACGCCCTCGTAACACAGGAAGGCGCCGCCGATGAGCATCAGCGTGGTGATGATGGGTATGTCCCAGCCGCGCCCGCGCAGCCAGGCTTCAAAGGCCGCGATGGCCAGGGCGCCGGGGACCAGGATCAGCTTGTTGCGCGCCGAGCCCTTGAACACGGCCCACACCACCGGCAGCTCGCGATCGGGCTTGACGCCCGCAACCTGCTGGGCGTTGAGCGCCAGGTCGTCGCCGA
>CAXAYM010000477.1:0-1566 GCA_963973175.1 uncultured Arenimonas sp. | reverse complement strand
GGCAAAGAAGGGATTCGCGCCTGAAGGCGCTCCTACACGACCTTGGGTTAGGCTTTGCGGATGAGCCAAATCCCCGAATCCCTCCGCGACATCGACCTGCCCGCCACCGACGACCTGCTGCGCGAGGACGTCAAGCGCCTGGGCGCCCTGGTCGGCGAAATCCTGGCCGAACAGGTCTCGCCCGCCTTCCTCGACGAAGTCGAAACCCTGCGCATCGCCTCGATCCGCCGGCGCGAGGACGGCGCGCCGCTCGAGGACGTCGCCAGCCGCCTGCGCGCGCTTCCGCTGGACCGGGCCGAGCTGCTGGTGCGTGCCTTCGCCAGCTATTTCCAGGCGGTGAACCTGGCCGAGCGCGTGCACCGCATCCGCCGCCGCCGCGACTACCAGCGCCTGGGCGAGTCGCCCCAGCCCGGTGGCCTGGAGGATTCGCTGCGCAAGCTGCGCGACGAAGGCGTGCCCGCCGAAGCCGTGCTGGCCCTGCTGCCGCGGCTGCGCGTGGAGCCGGTGTTCACCGCCCATCCCACCGAAGCCGTGCGCCGTGCGCTGCTGGAGAAGGAAAGCGAGGTCGTGCGCTGCCTGGTCGAGGACATCGACCGCAACCTCACCCCGCAGGAGCGCCGCGCCGACATCGAGCGCATGCGCCTGGCCCTGACCGCCAGCTGGCAGACCGATGAAACCCCGCCGGAAAAACCCACCGTCGCCGACGAGTTCGAGCACGTCGCGTATTACCTTTCCGACGTGCTCTACCGCGTGCTGCCGGTCTTCCATGAAACCTTCCTCGACGCCCTGCACGCCGTCTATGACAAGTCGCCGGACGAGCTGCCGCCGCTGCTGGGTTTCGGTTCCTGGGTCGGCGGTGACATGGACGGCAACCCGAACGTCGGCGCCGACACGATCGCCGCCACGCTGTCGAGCCAGCGTGCCATCGTGCTCGGCCGCTACCGCCGCGAACTTGAGAAACTGGCCGACCTGCTGAGCCAGACCGAAGGCCGCGTCGGCGTCGCCGACGACATGCTCGCGCGCGCCGACCACTACGCCAGCCGCTTCCCCGGGGCCGCCGACGCCATCAAGGCGCGCCACGCCGACATGCCCTACCGGCGGTTCCTCACCCTGGTCGCCGCCCGCATCGAAGCCACCAGCCAGGACGGCGCCGATGCCTACGAAGGCCCGGACGATTTCCTGGCCGACCTGCGCCTGGTTGAAACCAGCCTGGCCCGCCATCGTGGCGACCACGCCGGCGGCTTCGCCGTGCGGCGCCTGCTCCGCCGCGTGCAGGCGTTTGGCTTCCACCTGGCCACGCTGGACCTGCGCCAGGAGAGCAGCCAGCACGACGCCGCACTGGCCGCGGTGCTCGGCGACGAAGCCTTCCCCGACCGCGACTGGCAGGACCGCGCACAGCGTTTGCGTGACCTGCTGGCCGGCACGGCCAAGGCCAGCCAGCCGGCGGCCGACGAGGCCCGCTCCGTGCTCGACGTTTTCCGCACCGTCGCCGACGCCCTGCCGCGTTATGGCGCGCGCGCGATCGGCCCCTACATCATCTCGATGAGCCGCAGCGCCGCCGACGCC
>CAXAYM010000476.1:0-1574 GCA_963973175.1 uncultured Arenimonas sp. | reverse complement strand
CAAGGAAATGGGCGGCCCCATCGCCCACGGCTATCTGACCCTCTCGCTGATCCCCTTCCTCGGCGCCGGCATGCTGCCGATCAAGGGCGTGACCCGGGGCATCAACTATGGCTCGGACAAGGTGCGCTTCATCAACATGGTCCGCGTCGGCAAGCGCGTGCGCATGCGCCAGAAGCTGATCGGCGCAGAGCCCAAGTCGGGCGGCATGCAGCTGAAGAACGAGTGCACCATCGAGATCGAAGGCGAGTCCAAGCCGGCCTGCGTGGCCGAGACCATTTCGGTCGTCTACGGCGCCTAAATCGGCCGTTTATGCTGCGAAAGGCCCGCGTTTCGGCGCGGGCCTTTTTCGTGGCCGGACGTCAGGTCTGGGCCTCAGTAGTCCGGGGAGACCGCCTCCAGCGCCGAAGCCGCCTTGGCGCCGCCGACCCCCATGTCGCCCTGCGCCGCGGTGATCTCAGCCAGGGGATTGTCCAGCAGGGCCAGGGTCTCGTGGATATAGCGGGCGTGGGTGACGATGCCGATCTCCAGCCGCTCGCTGTTCAGCTCCACCTGCTGGGTGAGCAGGCCGGCGATGAACTGGACTTCCTGGGAATCCCCACCGCCGGGCCTGCGGCGCACGCCCTCGGCCATGAACACCGGTCCGCCGGAATTACCAGGGAAGACCGTGAAGTCGAGCAGGAAGGTCGGGAAGGCCGCCGCCGGCGCCAGCGGAAACGACGCCACTCGCCCGGAGCGGAGGATCGGGAAGCCCGCCGGATTGGCCGACAGGCCGCGGGGGAAGCCCGGCGCCATCATCTGGTCCCCGGCGCCCACCGCATAGGTCGAGAAGGTCTCGTCCCCGGCCAGCCAGTCCTTGGGGATGGCGGCCTTGGCGAACTCCGGCGGGGCGGTAATGGCGATGGCGGCCACGTCGCGCTTGGGGTGCTGGGTCCAGCGGGGATTGCCATCGGTGTCGCGGATGTCGAACTTCTGCGGGGCGTAGCTCCAGGAGCCGTCGGCGTTAGCGATCCGGTAGCCGATGCGGGCCTGGGCGCCGGGCATCCGCTGCAGCACGTGGTTGGCGGTCACCAGCACCGTGCGCGGCTGGCCATCCAGGGTGGGCGCATTGATCAGGAACCCGGTGCCGACCGTGCGCGTTCCATCCCCCATCGGCTGCTCGATCTGAACCGTGGCGTGGATCAGCTCGACAGCAAGATCCGCGATCATGGCCGCCCCTCGACTTCCTGTACCCGACGATGGGCCAACTGAATCAGACCCGCTGCACTGCGGCAAGACGCGAGGCCGTTATCGCCCGCGCCCTATCGCCGCGCGCGCCATCTCATAGCGAATCTTCCTATCGGCGTCTGCCCGACGTGCTCCCGCCACGGCATGGCTTGAGGCGCGCACCGGTTCGTCGCATCTAGCAGACATGACCCAGCGCCCCACGCCGCCCATCGCCCCCAAACAGCCCCAGCCTATCGAACAGCTCGGCCGCACCCGCACCGACGACTACGCCTGGATGAAGGACGAGGCCTGGCAGAAGGTCCTGCGTGATCCGGCCGCTCTGCGCGCCGATATCGCCGATCATCTGAAGG
>CAXAYM010000475.1:0-1586 GCA_963973175.1 uncultured Arenimonas sp. | reverse complement strand
CGCAGCCCAGCTCCATCACGATCGCGGCATCGGAGGCGGTGCCGACGCCGGCATCCACCAGCACCGGCACCTTCGCGTTCTCGACGATCTCCAGGATCGACCAGCGGTTCTGCACGCCCAGGCCCGAACCGATCGGCGCGGCCAGCGGCATCACCGCCACGCAGCCGATCTCCTCCAGGCGCTTGGCCAGGATCGGGTCGTCGGAGGTGTAGACCATGACGTCGAAGCCGTCGGCCACCAGGGTTTCGGCAGCGGCCAGGGTTTGCACCACGTCGGGATAGAGCGTCTTCGGGTCGCCCAGCACTTCGAGCTTGACCAGCTTGTGGCCGTCGAGCAGTTCGCGCGCCAGCCGACAGGTGCGCACGGCATCGTCGGCGGTGTAGCAGCCGGCGGTATTGGGCAGCAGGGTGTAGCGGTCCGGCGGCAGCACGTCGAGCAGGTTCGGTTCGCCCGGGTTCTGGCCGATGTTGCTGCGGCGGATGGCGACCGTGACGATCTGAGCGCCGGCGGCCTCGGTGGCCAGGCGGGTCTGTTCCAGGTCGGCGAACTTGCCGGTGCCGGTGAGCAGGCGGGAATGATAGGTCTTGCCGGCGATCACCAGCGGATCGGCGGGCCGAGGGTCGGGGGCGCGGTTCATGCCCCTGATTATGGCCGCTTTTGCCGGTCGGGTTAACCCTTTTTTAAGAAGATGTTCAGGGAAATCTCACCCACCGCCGATGGCGTGGATGATTTCCACCCGGTCGCCTTCGGCCAGTGGATAATGCTCATGCTGACTGCGCGGCACGACTTCCTGGTTGACCTCGACGGCCACCTTGCGACCGGCCAGGCCAGTGAGTTCGAGCAGGCCGGCGACAGTGGGCGTGCCGGTGAGTTCCGTGGGCTGGCCATTGAGCATGATTCGCATGCGCCGATTCTATCGCCTGGCGTGCATTGCGGGTGCCCGGGCCGGCCTGCATAATCGCGGCCGACCGCGGGTGTAGTTCAATGGTAGAACTGCAGCTTCCCAAGCTGCTAACGTGGGTTCGATTCCCATCACCCGCTCCAATCCCGCCATGAGTCCCCTCCCTGCCGTGGACGTCCTCGTAGTCGGCGGCGGCCTGGCCGGCATCGTCACGGCGCTCGAGTCCCTGCGCGCCGGCCTGTCGGTGGCGGTGGTGGACCGCGATACCCCCGAACGGTTTGGCGGGCTGGCGCGATGGGCCTTCGGCGGCATGGCCCTGGTCGGCACGCCCCTGCAGGCGCGGGCGAAAATCCACGACACGCCCGAGATCGCGCTGCGCGACTGGCTCTCCTTCGGCGAGCTCGATGCCAGCGACGCGTGGTCGCTGGCCTGGGCGAGCCACTACGTCGAACGCTCCCGGCCCGAGGTCCACGACTGGCTGCTGGGCGAAGGCCTGCGTTTCCTGCCGGCGGTGAACTGGGTCGAGCGCGGCCGTGCCGGTGAGGGCAATTCGGTGCCGCGTTACCACGTCGTCTGGGGCACGGCGCGCGAGCTGGTGCTTCGCCTGGGCGATGCGATGCGCCGGGCTGGGGCGGGCGGCCGGCTGCAGCGGCTGCACCGGCACCGCGTGCTGGGCCTGGAGACG
>CAXAYM010000474.1:0-1588 GCA_963973175.1 uncultured Arenimonas sp. | reverse complement strand
GCTCGCAATCACCGACGAATGCACCCTGGCCGGCATCGTGCGCGCCTGGGAAGCATCGAAGGCCACCGGCGTGCCGCTGATCACCGGCAGCGAACTGCGCCTGGACGACGGCCTGCGCTGCGTGCTGCTGGTGGAGGACGAAGCCGGCTACCGGCGCCTGTGCGAACTGGTCACCACCGGCCGCCGGCGCAGCGCCAAGGGCGAGTACCGGCTGCATCGCCATGACCTGGAAGCCGACAACAGCGGCCTGCTGGCGCTGTGGCTGCCCGGCGCCGAACCCGACCCGCGCGAGGGCGAATGGCTGCACGGCCGGTTCCCCGGCCGCTGCTGGCTGGCGGTGGAGCTGCACCGCGGCCCCGACGACGCGTCCCGGCTGGCGACGTTGCAGGCCCTGGCCGCCACGCTGGGCCTGCCGGCGGTGGCCAGCGGCGACGTGCACATGCACGTGCGCGGCCGGCGCGCGCTGCAGGACGTGCTCACCGCCACCCGCCACCACCTCACCGTCGCCGACGCCGGCGCCCACCTGTTCCCCAACGGCGAACGCCACCTGCGCACGCGCCGCGCGCTGGCGGCCATCCCCCCGCCGCACCTGCTGGAAGAAAGCCTGCGCATCGCCGCCCGCTGCCGCTTCGAGCTGGGCTCGCTGCAGTACCGCTACCCGCGCGAACTGGTGCCGGAGGGCCACACGCCCTCGAGCTGGCTGCGCGAACTCACGATCGAAGGCATGGCGCGGCGCTGGCCCGGAGGCACGCCGGAGAAGGTTCGCACGCAGATCGAACAGGAACTCCTGCTCATCGCCGAACTGAAGTACGAGGCGTTTTTCCTGACCGTGCACGACATCGTCGTGTTCGCGCGCAGCCAGGGCATCCTCTGCCAGGGCCGCGGCTCAGCCGCCAATTCGGCGGTGTGTTTCGCGCTGGGCGTCACCGAGGTGGACCCGGCCCGGATGAACCTGCTGTTCGGGCGCTTCCTGTCGAAGGAGCGCAACGAACCGCCCGATATTGACGTCGACTTCGAGCACGAACGCCGCGAGGAAGTCATCCAGTACGTGTTCCGCAAGTACGGCCGCGACCGCGCCGCGCTGGCGGCGACGGTCATCTGCTACCGCGGCAAGAGCGCCGTGCGCGACGTCGCCAAGGCCCTGGGCCTGCCGCCGGACCAGGTCGAACAGCTCAGCCGCGCCTTCGCCTGGTGGAACGGCGAATCCCCGATCGAAGAGCGCCTGCGCGAGCGCGGTTTCGATCCCGACGCGCCGGTGATGCGGCGGGTGCTGGCCCTGACCCGCCAGCTGCTCGACGCGCCCCGGCACCTGAGCCAGCACGTCGGCGGTTTCGTCATCTCCGACCAGCCGCTGCACCACCTGGTGCCGGTGCAGAACGCCGCCATGCCCGATCGCACCCTGATCGAATGGGACAAGGACGATCTTGAATCCCTGGGCCTGCTCAAGGTCGACTGCCTGGCTTTGGGCATGCTCACCGCGGTCAGCAAATGCCTGGCCCTGCTGCGCGAACACCGCGGTCGCGACCTCACGCCCGCCACCATTCCCGCCGAGGACCCGGCCACCTACGCGATGATCCGCAAGGCCGAC
>CAXAYM010000473.1:0-1602 GCA_963973175.1 uncultured Arenimonas sp. | reverse complement strand
CAGCAGATAACACAGGGCTACTAACGCCACGTCGGCGACGAACCGGGACGGCTCGGTGAAGGTGGCCAGGGCGGTGAGCATCATCATCCTGCTCATTCTGCCTATCCCAGCCTTCCTGCTGGACACCCTGCTGGTTCTGTCGATCACCAGCTCGGTCCTGATACTGATGACCTCGCTGCTGATCAAGAAGCCGCTGGAGTTCAGCGCCTTCCCCACCGTGCTGCTGGTCACCACGCTGTTCCGGCTGGGCCTGAACATCGGCTCCACCCGATTGATCCTGACCCACGGTCACGAGGGCACGGACGGCGCCGGCAAGATCATCGAGGGCTTCGGCAATCTGATGATGGGCGGCAATTTCGTCATCGGGGTGATCGTCTTCGCCATCCTGGTGGTCGTGAACTTCGTCGTCATCAGCAAGGGTTCGGGACGGATCGCCGAGGTGGCCGCCCGATTCACCCTCGACGCCATGCCGGGCAAGCAGATGGCCATCGACGCCGACCTTTCGGCAGGCCTGATCGACGACGACGAGGCCAAGCGCCGCCGCAAGGAGCTGGAACAGGAATCCACCTTCTTCGGGGCCATGGACGGCGCCTCGAAGTTTGTCCGCGGCGACGCCATCGCCGGCCTGATCATCGTCGCCATCAATATTCTGGGCGGTATCCTGATCGGGGTCATGCAGCACGGCATGCCGGTGGGGGCGGCCGCGGCCAGCTACACCATCATGACCATCGGCGATGGTCTGGTCAGCCAGATCCCGGCCCTGATCATCTCCATCGCCGCAGGCTTCCTGGTCTCCAAGGCCGGGGTCGAAGGCTCGGCCGACAAGGCTCTGGTCGCCCAGCTGGCCATGAACCCCGTGGGCCTGGGCATGGTGGCCGCCTCGTCCGGCGTCCTGGCCCTGGTGCCGGGCATGCCGGTGATGCCGTTCGCCATCGTGTCGATCGCCGCCGGCGCCCTGGCCTATTACCGGGGCCGCAAATCCCTGGAGCCGGAGCCCCTGCCCGTCATGGAGCAGGCGAGCGATCCCCAGGAGGAGCCGATCAGCGACACCCTCGCCATCGATGAGATCAAGATCGAGTTGGGCTATGGTCTGCTGCCGCTGATCAACGACCTGGAGGGCCGCCGGCTCACCGATCAGATCCGCGCCCTGCGCCGGACGCTCGCGGCCGAGTACGGCTTCGTCATGCCCTCAGTGCGCATCCTCGACAACATGCGCCTGCCCTCTCAGGGCTACTGCATCCGTATCAAGGAATTGGAGGCCGGTGAGGGCGAGGTGCGCCTGGGCGCCCTGATGGCCATGGATCCCCGCGGCGGTCAGGTGGAGATCGCCGGCGAACACATGCGTGAGCCCGCCTTCGGCCTGCCCGCCACCTGGATCGACGAGGCCTTACGAGAGGAAGCCACCTTCCGCGGCTACACCATTGTCGACCCGGCCACGGTGCTGACGACCCACCTGACCGAAATCCTCAAGGACAACATGGCCGAGCTGTTGTCCTACGCCGAGGTCCAGAAACTGCTGAAGGACCTGCCGGCCGAGCAGAAGAAGCTGGTGGACGACCTGATCCCGTCCATCGTGACCGCCACGACGGTCCAGCGGGTGCT
>CAXAYM010000472.1:0-1607 GCA_963973175.1 uncultured Arenimonas sp. | reverse complement strand
CGGTGGCGGGGCTGGCCTGGACGACGCCATTGCCGGTGCGCGCGAAGATGGGAGCCAGGCCCGGCGTGGGGCGCAGGCCGGCCCGCTCGGCGGTCTCCACCGACAGGGTGGTGAGCGTCGCCCCGCTGTCGACCAGCATGCGGGTCTCGACGCCGTTCAGGGTCACCTCCGCCCAGAAATGGCCGTCGGGCGACATGCGAAGCCGCACCTCATCGCCGCTCACCGTCTGGCTGTCGGCGCCCACACGATCGAGCAGGGGCGCCAGCCAGGGCTGATAGGGCGCCTGCTGCAACAGGAAGAAGATGCAGATCGCCAGGACGCCGAACGACAACATCGCGTGCAGGGCCTGGCCCACATAGGGCAGGCGCGGGAGCAGGGTCAGCAGCAGCGCCGCGGCCATGGCGTAAAGGGACAGCTGCTGCCAGTCGGGAAGGGCGTCGAACATGTGTCCCCTCAGAACGGCCAGGCCGGTGCTTCGATCCTCGCCCCTAGCCGTCGAAGCCCACAAAGGTGGCGGCCTCGGCCACGGACTTGCGTTCGGAGACGACCGCGTTGGCCGGGAAGGTTTCGTCGGGCCAGCCGAGCGCGATGCTCTTCATGATCACCTGATCCTCGGCGATGCCGGCGTGTTCGCGCACGACCGGCGACTGCATGATGCCCTGGCTGTTGATCACCGCGCCCAGGCCCCGGGACCAGGCGGCGTTGACGAGCGCGGTCGTCACCGCGCCGCAGTCGAAGGGGGTGTCGTCGCTGCCGTCCAGCACGCGGTCATAGGTGACGATGATGCAGACCGGCGCGTCAAACTGGCGGAAGCCGCGCAGCACCCAGTCCTGACGCATCTCCTTGTCCTCGCGGGCGATGCCCATGGCGGCGAACAGCTGCTTGGCCACGCCCACCTGTCGGTCGCGATGCTGGCCTTCGAAGGCCTGGCCGGTGCGGAACTCCCGCGACTGCGGCACCCCGGCCACCATCCGCTCGGTGTTACCGGCCCGGATGCGGTCCAGGGGCTCGCCGGTGATGACGTAGAAATTCCAGGGCTGGGTGTTCATCGACGACGGCGCGCGCATGGCCAGGGTCAGGATCTCCTCGATCAGTTCCTTGGGAACCGGGTCGGGCTTGTAGCCGCGGATGCTGCGGCGACCGAGGATGACGTCATCGAACTTCATGTAGGGGCCCTGAGATTTCTGGCGCGGTTCCAAGGGGGCAAGAACTGTCAGCTTTCGGCGGCCAAGCCAATCTGTGCCGTAACGTCAAAGCAAGGCCCCTCAGGCCTCACCCCACATGCGCAGCAGGGCGCCGATCCGTGGCGGATGGCGGCGGCGGCCAGGGACTGGCGCAACTGTCGGGCCTGGTCGGGGGACAGGGCGTCGGGCGGTAGAATCACAGGCGCGGCTCCTTGGGGCCAGGAAAGCAGGTCGTATCTGGCGGCCCCATTTTAAGCCGCAAGGGCTTGAGGGGGCCTTGCCGGGCCACGGCCAGGCGCCCATCTTGGACCTGCGGACCGGGCCCCTCTGGTGACGCCGACCTCGGTCGGCGCACGATGTCGGACGCATCACGTCGCCACGTGAGGTCGAGGGGTCCGTCAACGCCATCGGCCTCCGTTGTTC
>CAXAYM010000471.1:0-1609 GCA_963973175.1 uncultured Arenimonas sp. | reverse complement strand
CGCCATCCTCGACGACGGCGAACGCCTCGTCGGCCAGCCGGCCAAGCGCCAGGCGGTCACCAACCCCTCCAATACCCTCTTCGCCATCAAGCGCCTGATTGGCCGCCAGTACAGCGATCCGACGGTGGAGAAGGACAAGGGCATGGTGCCCTACGACATCGTCAAGGGCCCCAGCGGCGACGCCTGGGTGAAGGCCCATGGCAAGGATTACTCCCCCCAGCAGATCTCGGCCTTCATCCTTCAGAAGATGAAGGAAGCCGCCGAGCAGCACCTGGGCGAAAAGGTCGAAAAGGCGGTCATCACCGTCCCGGCCTATTTCAATGACGCCCAGCGTCAGGCCACCAAGGACGCTGGCAAGATCGCCGGCCTGGAAGTCCTCCGCATCATCAACGAGCCCACCGCCGCGGCGCTGGCCTATGGCCTCGAGAAGAACGACGGCAAGAAGATCGCCGTCTACGACCTGGGCGGCGGGACCTTCGACGTTTCGATCCTGGAGATCGGCGACGGCGTCTTTGAGGTGAAGGCCACCAATGGCGACACCTTCCTCGGCGGCGAGGACTTCGACCTGCGGATCGTCGACTACCTGGCTGATGAGTTCAAGAAAGAGAACTCGGTCGACCTGCGTAAGGACAAGCTGGCCCTGCAGCGCCTGAAGGAAGAGGCCGAAAAGGCCAAGAAGGAGCTGTCCTCGACCGCCCAGTACGAGGTCAACCTGCCCTTCATCTCGATGAATGCGTCGGGCCCGCTGCACCTGAACATCAAGCTCTCCCGCGCCAAGCTGGAAGCCCTGGTGGAAGACCTGGTGGCGCGCACCATCGGCCCCTGCGAACAGGCGCTGAAGGATGCCGGCCTGAAGAAGTCCGACATCGACGAAGTGATCCTGGTCGGCGGCATGACCCGCATGCCCAAGGTCGTGGAAGCGGTGAAGGAGTTCTTCGGCCGTGAGCCCCACAAGGGCGTGAACCCCGACGAGGTCGTGGCGCTCGGCGCCGCGGTCCAGGCCGGCGTGCTGCAGGGCGACGTCAAGGACGTGCTGCTGCTGGACGTCACCCCCCTGACGCTCGGCATCGAGACCCTGGGCGGCGTGTTCACCCCGCTGATCGAGCGTAACACCACCATCCCGACCAAGCGCTCACAGACCTTCTCCACGGCCGACGACAACCAGTCGGCGGTGACCATCCGGGTCTTCCAGGGCGAACGCCCCATGGCGGCGGACAACAAGCTGCTGGGTCAGTTCGACCTGGTGGGCATTCCTCCGGCGCCCCGCGGCGTGCCGCAGGTCGAGGTCACCTTCGACATCGACGCCAACGGCATCGTCAACGTCCAGGCCCGCGACAAGGCCACGGCCAAGGAACAGTCGATCCGCATCCAGGCCAATGGCGGCCTGTCGGACGCCGACATCGAGGCCATGGTCAAGGAAGCCGAGTCCAACCGGGCCGAGGACGAGAAGCGCAAGGCCGTCGTCGAGGCCAAGAACCAGGGCGAGGCGGTGGTCCACTCCACCGAAAAGGCCATGGCCGAGCACGGCGACAAGGTCTCGGGCGACGACAAGACCGCCATTGAGACGGCGCTCGCAGATCTGAAGTCGGCCCTGGAAGGGGATGACGCC
>CAXAYM010000470.1:0-1609 GCA_963973175.1 uncultured Arenimonas sp. | reverse complement strand
CTGCCCTGGCCGCGGGTCTCCCCGGCCAGGCGGCCATTGACCAGCCATTGCACCCGCGCCGTCGTTCCCAGGGCCCGCAGCCGCAGGCTCGGCGGGCGCCTGCTGCCCGGCGGCGACGCCAGCAGGCTGCCTTCGGCCGGACCGTCGATGCGCAGGTTTTCCTGGCCATCCAGGGCATCGGGCGCACAATCGGGCGACAGCGGCGGGATGGCCGAAGCCCGGCGTTCCGCGGCCGGCAGCCAGGGCGTGGCCAGGCTGGGCCAGCGCGCGATCTCGATGCGCCGGCGCGGCGGATCGCCCCGGCAATCGACCGACAGCCGCTGCCCGCTGCGCGCGTGCACGTCGATCGCTAGCCGTCCCGCGCCCCAGAGACGGGCATCGCGCTCGGGCAGGGTCGGCGGCAGCTGTCCGGCCAGGGTCCAGGCCTCCCGCCGCCGATGGCAGAGCGCAGGGGCCGAAGGGTCCGGCGGCAGGCCAAGTGGCCAGCAGATCGGTTGCTGCACGACCGTTGCAGGCATCGGCGGGCGCTGGCCGTCGCGCGGATCCCGCGGCAGCCCGTCGATCACCTCGAACAGCAGCGGCAAGGCGGTGATCGCGCCGTACTGCCCCGGCAACGGCGTGCCGTCGGGGCGGCCGACCCAGACCCCCACCGTGTAACGCCGGGTGCTGCCGATTGCCCAGGCATCGCGGAACCCGTAGCTGGTGCCGGTCTTCCACGCCACCCGCTGGCGGCCCGAAACGTCCACCACGCCGTCGCGCAGGCCGGGGCGACCATGTTGCTCGAGGATCTCGCGCACGATCCAGGCGGCGCCCTCGGAGAGCAGGCGGCGCTCGCGCAGCGGCGCGTCGGGCGTGTAGCGCACCTCGCCGGCCAGGCCGCCGCGGTTGAAGGCCGCATACGCCCCCACCAGTTCCTCGAGTCGCGTGCCGGTGCCGCCGAGGATGATCGACAGGTTGGGCCTGGCGCCGCGTGGCAGGCGCAGCCTCACGCCGCCGTGCCCGAGCCTGGCGGTGAAGCGCTCCGGGCCGACCCGGTCGAGAAGGTCCACGGCCGGCACGTTGAGCGACAGCCGCAGCGCCTCGGCCACCGATACCGGGCCATTGAAGGTCGGGTCGAAATTCGCCGGCCGGTAGTCGCCGAAGGACTGCGGCGCATCCAGCAGCAGGCTCTCCGAATGCACCAGGCCGTCGTCCATCGCCAGGCCGTAGAGGAAGGGTTTGAGCGTCGAGCCGGGTGAACGCACGGCCCGCACCATGTCCACGTGGCCAAGCCGGTCGGCATCGGCGAAATCCAGCGAGCCTACGTAGGCGCGCGCCTCCAGCGTCGCGTTGTCCACCACCAGCAGGGCCGCCGAACTGCGCTCGGGCAGGGGCGCGAAATAGGCCGCCAGACGCGTCTCGAGGCTGCGCTGGAGATTGGCGTCGAGCGTGCTCCGGATCCGCGTTTCGCCCGGCAGGCCGGCGTGCAGGCGACGCGCCAGCAGCGCTGCGTGCATGGGTGGGCGCAGGCGCCGCGACACCACGGGCTCGATGCGCGCGGCGCTGACCTCGTCCGGCGTCCAGTCGCCCTGCGCCGCCAGGCGGTCGAGCACCTTGTCGCGGGCCCGCT
>CAXAYM010000469.1:0-1610 GCA_963973175.1 uncultured Arenimonas sp. | reverse complement strand
CTGTGCGGCGGCTGAGGCCACCGGCTTTGGCGGGGTCCTGCTGGTGGGCGATCCGCCCTTCTTCGGACGGCTGGGCTTTTCCGCCGAGGCCACCGGCCAGATCGTGATGCCTGGCCCCGTCGATCCCCGCCGTCTGCTGCTCCGGCGGCTGGGTCAGGGCGGTGGGACCGACGTGCTGCAGGGCGCCGTAACGGCGCCTTGAGGCGCCCCGCGCACGCGCCTACCTTCTGGCGATGACAGAGCTCGACACCAAACCCGGCCTGGACGGGGTGATCGCCGCAGCCAAGCAGGCGCCCGGCCGGGGGCTGCCCCCGGTGCACCTGTGGAACCCCGCCCATTCCGGCGAGATCGACATCGTCATCAAGGCTGACGGCCGTTGGGTCCACGAAGGCGCGACCATCAACCGGGCGCCCCTGGTGCGCCTGTTCTCCACCGTCCTGCGTAGGGACCCGGACGGCTACTGGCTGGTGACGCCGGTGGAGAAGATGAAGATCACCGTCGAGGACGCCCCCTTCATCGCCACCGCCCTGGACGCCGGCGCCGACGCCGAGGGCCGTCCGGCCCTGTGCTTCACCACCAATGTGGGCGATGAGGTCGAGGCCGGGCCCGACCATCCGATCCGGGTGGAGATCGACCCGACCACCGACGAGCCGCGGCCCTATCTGCATGTCCGGCGGGGTCTGGAGGCCCTGATCAGCCGGCCGGTCTTCTACGAACTGGTGGAGATGGCCGCCGAGCGGGGCGGGACCTTAGGCGTCGAGTCGGGCGGGACGTGGTTTCCCATCGGGCCTGTGGAGGCGCCGGTCTCGTGAGTCCCAACTCGCCGCTGTCGGCCTTGCGCGAATGGATCACCCAGCGCCTGGATCCCCTGGAAGACCGCGAGCCCGCTGAGGGTCTTGTGGAATCCGACTTCGGACCGCGAACCGCCGATCTCGCCGAAGAGCCCGCCCCCCTGACCCCAGCTGCAGTGCTGGTGGGACTGGTGGAGCGCGAGCACGGCTATTCGGTCCTGCTGACGAGGCGGGCCGACACATTGCGCCGTCACACCGGTCAGATCGCCTTTCCCGGCGGCCGCCGTGATCCGGGCGAGACCATCTGGGAGACCGCCCTGCGGGAGACCGAGGAGGAGGTGGGCATTTCCCGCAGCCTGGTCACCCTGGGCGGACTTTCGACCCCCTATCGGACCGGCACGGGTTTTCTGGTGACGCCGGTGGTGGGCTTTATCGCGCCGGGGTTCAGCGTCACGCCCAATCCCGCCGAGGTCGCCGATGTGTTCGAGACCCCGTTCGGCTTTCTCATGGATCCCACCAATCACGAGGAACATGAGCGGGAATTCGCGGGTCAGCTACGCCGGTTCTATGCCATGACTCATGAGAACAGATTCATCTGGGGCGCCACGGCCGGCATGCTCCGGTCCCTGTACGACCGGCTATATGGAGGCGCAGTTGCTTAGGGTCATTCTCATCCGCTCGATCCTGATCGCGCTGCCCTTCATCATCTGGTTCGCCTGGGCTGAATGGGCCAAGCGCAACGGCCGTCCGATGGGGGCGACCCCGTGGGCCTGGCTGGCCACGGCCTCAGCTGTGCTGTTTGGCCTTTCTCTGATGTTC
>CAXAYM010000468.1:0-1616 GCA_963973175.1 uncultured Arenimonas sp. | reverse complement strand
TAATACCAACCGGCGCTGATCAGTATTCCTGGGCCCAGTCTCTGAGGCCGATGGACATGATGCGCCAGGGCTGGTCGGCGATGGTGTTCCAGGCGGCGCAGCAGTAATCGACGATGTCCGCGTAGTTCCTGAAGATGCGGCTGGAGAGGCGGTTGTCGCGCAGGAACTGCCAGAGGTTCTCGACCGGATTGAGCTCCGGGGCCTTGGCCGGCAGCGGCAGGAGGGTGATGTCGGGCGGCGTCTCGAGGGCCTGGGAGGTGTGCCACCAGGCTTGGTCGAGCAGCAGGATCGCGTGATGGCCGGGCTCGACCTGGGCGCTGATCTCGGCCAGATGGGCATTTCTTTGCCTGGGTGTCGCAATAGGGCATGACCAGGCCGGCGGCGGTTCCCTTCTGCGGACAGATGGCGCCGAACAGGTAGGCCGACTGGGTGCGCTGGTCCTTGGGCGCGGACGGTCGGGTCCCGCGCCTTGCCCAGCGGCGGGTGAGCTTGTTCTTCTGGTCGATGCGGGCTTCGTCCTGGAACCAGACCTCAAGCCGGGTTCGCCTGGGGAGCCGCTCGCGGATCTCCTGGACCCGCAGGGGGAAAATCCCGCTTGAAGGCCTCCAGGGCCTGCGGGTTCTGGGCGTGGTGTCTGGGCCGGGCGGACAGGCGTCTGTAGCCGAGCGCCTTGAGGATCCGGCCCAATCGGCTGGGTCCAGAGACACGCCGTATTCGTCGTGAATCCAGCCGGTAAGGTCGATCAGCCGCCAGCGCACCACCCCGTGAATGGCCAGGATCTGGCCGTCCTCCACCAGCCGGACGACGGCCGCCAGTTGCTCGGGCGTCAGCTTCGGCCTCGGCCCCGGAGCCTGGCGGTCGATCAGCCCGTCCGGCCCCTCGGCGTTGAACCGCAGCGCCCAGTCGCGAAGGATCTGCCGGTCCATCCCGCCCGCCGCCGCGGCCTCGCGCCGGCTGGCGCCGTCGTAGACCGCCGCCAGCGCCAGCAGCCGTCGAACCTGACGCGCGTCCCGGCTGGCCCGCGCAAGCGCCCGGACCCTGGCGGCATCGTAATCCTGGCGAAGCGCGATAGCTGGCATGGCGAAACCCTCCGGTCCCACCATCGAATCCTGCTTCGCCGCTCAGCGGAATCCCCCAGAGTCAGACGCCGCGCCGATTGGTATAAGGCGCTCTCACACCCCTATTTCGCCGCGCCTGAGCCCCAGGAGCTGATCTATGAGGAGATCGAGGCCTTCCGGGGGCGGATCGAACAGGCCGACGACTGGAGCGCCTTCGAGGCCAAGCTCGCTGCGCTGGAAACCGCCCGTCAGGCCTATGGACCGAGCGAGGACTAGAGCAGTTTCCAAGCCGCCTGACTCGGGGGGATTCACTTGAGGCGGCGAGTCTGACTCACGCTGGCTGCCGGTGAGGGAGGCCGGTGGCGATGGGCAAGCCGCTGCCGGTGGATCTTCGGGAGCGGGTGGTGGGGGCGGTCGACGAGGGGCAGTCGCGCCGCAAGGAGGCCGAGCGGTTCGGAGTCAGCATCTCCAGCGCGATCCGCTGGACCAGCCTGCGGCGGCGGACGGGCGAGGTGCAGCCCAAGCGCCAGGGGCGACAAGCGCTCGGGAAGGATCGAG
>CAXAYM010000467.1:0-1616 GCA_963973175.1 uncultured Arenimonas sp. | reverse complement strand
CCCCGGCCGGCGCGCTACCCTGTCGTCCCTTCCGCCAGCCTGACCGGTCGATGCATATCTGGGTCGATGCCGACGCCTGTCCCAACGTCATCAAGGACGTCCTGTTCCGCGCCGCCGGGCGCGCGCCGGTGCCGGTGACGCTGAACGCCCTCGACCGATGGCTGGCCAGCCAGCCGCGGCCACCCTCACCCGCCAGGGACCCGGCATGACCCTCATCGACTTCGAACTGGACCGCGACTTCATCGCGCTCAACGACCTGCTGCGCCTGGCCGGACTGTGCGGCAGCGGCGGCATGGGCAAGGCCATCGTCGCCAGCGGCGAAGTGACGGTGGACGGCGCGGTGGAGCTGCGCAAGACCGCCAAGATCCGCGCCGGCCAGGTGGTGCGCTGGGGCGAGGCCGAGATCCGCGTGCGCGCGCCGGCTTGAACCCTCAGCGGCCGCCGCCGCTGCGCCAGATCGTCCAGACCAGCCAGATGCCACCCAACGTGGCGCCGAGGAATCCGAGCAGGCCAAAGAGCGGCAGGCCCAGCAGCGTCGGCCCTCCTTCGACGGTCATCACGATCGACGAGCCGACGATGAGCGCCGCCACGACGATCCCGACGGTCAGCCGGTTCGCCGAATGCGCAACCTGGTCGCCGAAGACCTTGAGCCGTTCCACGTCCAGGTTGAGGTTGAAACGTCCCTGGCGCAGCGCCCGCAGCGCGTGGCGCAACTGACCCGGCAGCGAGGAAAGCAGGCTCACGGTGTCGCCGGCTGCGCGGCGACCGCGTCTGGCGATCGCCGCCGGCGAGTAGCGCGCGCGCATGGCCCGGCGCAGGTAGGGCTCCGCCTCGCCCGCCATGTCGAAGTCGGGATCGAGCCGGCGACCCACGCCTTCCAGCGTGACCAGCACCTTCACCATCATCGCCAGGTCGGCCGGAAGCACGACCGCGTGCTCGCGCAGCAGCGCGGTGATTTCGCCCAGCATCGTGCCCAGGCGCAGTTCGCCCAGCGGGACGCCGTGGTAATGGTCGATGAAGGCGTCGACTTCTTCCTGCAGCGCGCCCTCGTCCACCGGGTCGTCGGCGGACCAGTCCAGCAGGACCTCGGCCACCTGGCCGGCGTCGCGGCGCACCAGGCCGTCGAACAGGTCGAGCACCTGGTGCCGGCGGGATTCGGACAGCCGGCCGACCATGCCGAAATCCAGCAGCGCGAGCTGGTCGCCCGGCAGCCGGATGACGTTGCCCGGATGCGGATCGGCGTGGAAGAAGCCGTCCTCGAACATCATGCGCATGCCGGCGCGGGCGCCGATGCGCGCCAGTTCCCGGAGGTCGGCACCGGCGGCCAGCAGCGCCTCGGTGTCGCCCAGCGGGATGCCGTCGATGAACTGCTGCACGTTCATGCGTTCGCAGGTGTGGTCCCAGTACACCCGCGGCACCACAAGTGCGGGCTCGTCGGCGAGGCTGGCGGCGATGCGTTCGGCGTGGCGGCACTCCGCGGCCAGGTCGAGCTCGCGCGACAGCGATGCCTTGAGCTGGCGCACCAGCGCCTGCGGCTGGTAGCGGCGCAGGTCGGGGGATTCCGATTCGATGATGCGGGCCAGCCGCTGCAGCAGGCGCATGTCGGCCTCCACCTG
>CAXAYM010000466.1:0-1617 GCA_963973175.1 uncultured Arenimonas sp. | reverse complement strand
GGGGGGGGGGGGGGGGGGGGGGGGGGGGTGTTTTCGACAGCCACGTCCTCCCACGTGATCGCAAACCCGTTCGTGTACCGCAGGTCCGCCCGCGCCACCCGCCGCGCCGGGTCCCGGCGCAGCTGCGGCAGCATCCGGGCGAAGCGCGCCAGGCGCGCCTGCGGGTCACCGCGTCCGGCCTCGATGCGGGTGCCGTCGTCGAGCACGAGCTGCCAGCTGCCGCGCGCACTCAGCGCCACCTGCTCGACCTTCAGGCCCAGCGGCAGGAACAGCGGCCGCGCCAGGCTGTGGAAGGACATCAGTTCGCCGGCGCGGTCTTCCGGGCCTTCGAACAAGGGCAGGTCGGCCCCGGCGCCCTGCGGCGCGGCGAACAGCAGGCCTTCTTCGCTGAGCATGCGGCCGTCGGCCCAGCGCGCCACCGGCGTGTGTTCGGCCAGCACCACTTCCAGGCGGTCTGGCCAGCGCTTGCGCACTTCCACCTGGTCCACCCATGGCAAGGCGGCCACGTCGGCGCGCACGCCGTCCAGGTCCACCGCGAAGAAGCCGCGCTGCACGTGCGGCATCACCGCCTCGCGCACCGCCGCCTCGTCCACCTGCTCGAAGGCGCCCGTCACCGCCAGGCGGCGCATCGGCCAGCGATCGCCGGCGATCCAGCCGTTGAGCACCGCCACCACGGGCAGGGCCACCAGGCCGATCGCCAAGGTCCAGGCGGCGATGCGCAGCAGGGCGCTCATGCGCGGCCGCCCTCCCCGTCCACCAGGCTGGTTTCAAGCACGCGCCAGCACAGGTCCTCGAAGGACAGGCCCATCTCGCGCGCGGCCTTGGGCACCAGCGAGTGGCTGGTCATGCCCGGCGCGGTGTTGACCTCGAGCAGCCAGTTGTTGCCGGCCTGGTCGCGCATGACGTCGACGCGACCCCAGCCGCGGCAGCCGACGGCGCGGAAGGCGGCAAGCGCCAGTTCGCGGATCGCGGCCTCGTCGTCGCCGGCCAGGCCCGGGCACAGGTACTGCGTGTCTTCGGCCTGGTACTTGGCGTGGTAGTCGTAATATTCGCCGGCCGGCACGATGCGGATCGACGGCAGCGCGACCTCGCCCAGCACGCCGACGGTGTATTCGCCGCCGCTGACCAGCTGCTCGACGAGCAGCTCGCCGGGATAGCGCGCCGCCAGCGCCACCGCCGCGTCCAGGCCGGCTTCGTCGAAGACGCGGGTGATGCCGACGCTCGAGCCTTCGCAGGCGGGTTTGACGATCACCGGCAGGCCGAGCTCACGCGCGGCGTCCTGCACCTTGTCGCCCTTCGCAAGGCGCACGTAACGCGGCGTCGGCAGGCCCAGGGCCAGCCACACCTGCTTGCTGCGGATCTTGTCCATCGCCAGCGCCGAGCCCAGCACGCCCGAGCCGGTGACCGGCACGCCCAGCGCTTCGCACAGACCCTGGAGCACGCCGTCTTCGCCGCCGCCCTTGTTGCCGTGCAGGATGTTGAAGACACGGTCGAACCGGCGATCCACCAGCGCCGCGACCAGGGCCGGGATGCCATCGACGGCATGGGCATCGACCCCCCGGGCGCGCAGCGCTTCGAGCACGTTGCCGCCGGACGCCAGCGAGACTTCGCGTTCGG
>CAXAYM010000465.1:0-1619 GCA_963973175.1 uncultured Arenimonas sp. | reverse complement strand
CCGCGAGCGAAAACGGCAGCTCGATGCCGCCGCCGCGCCCCGCCGAGGTGGCATTGATGATCATGTCGAAGGCGCCGAGGTTGCCGAGGTCGGACCAGTAGCGCGTATGCACCCGGCCCGGTTCACCCAGCGCATCGGCCAGGGCGTCAGCGCGTTCGGCCGTGCGGTTGACGACCCACAGTTCGCCGATGCCGGCATCGAGCAGGGCCGGCGAGACGCCGCGGGCGGCACCGCCGGCCCCCAGCATCAGCACCCGGCGGCCGCGCAGGTCCAGGCGCCGGCGCTCGGTGAGGTCGTGCACCAGGCCCACGCCGTCGGTGTTGTCGCCGTGCCACTGGCCGTTGCGCCGGCTCAGGGTATTGGCGGCGCCGGCGCGGCGCGCGCGGTCGCTGGCCTCGGTGCACAGGGCCAGGGCGCGTTCCTTGTGCGGCAGCGTGACGTTCGCACCCAGGCCGCCGGCGGCGGCAAAGGCGCCCAGGGCGTTGGCGAAGTCCTCCGGCGAGGCATCGATGGCGGCGTACTGCATCGGAATGCCCAGCTGGGTGCCGAAGGCGGCGTGGATGCGCGGCGACAGCGAGTGCACCACCGGGTGTCCGAATACGGCGTAACGGGCAGTCATGTCAGTCCTCCTTGAGCCAGCGCGCGACGTCGAGCGCGTAATAGGTGAGCACGCCGTCGGCCCCGGCGCGCCTGAAACCCAGCAGCGCCTCGAGCACGCAGGCGCGTTCGTCCAGCCAGCCGTTCATGGCGGCGGCCTTGAGCATCGCGTATTCGCCGCTCACCTGGTAGGCGAACGTCGGCACGCCGAAGTGGTCCTTCACCCGGCGCACGATGTCCAGGTAGGGCAGGCCCGGCTTGACCATCACCATGTCGGCGCCTTCGTCCAGGTCCAGGCCGACTTCGCGCAGGGCCTCGTCGGTATTGCCCGGGTCCATCTGGTAGGTCTTCTTGTCGCCCTTGCCCAGGGCGCCCGCGCTGCCGACGGCGTCGCGGAAGGGGCCATAAAAAGCCGATGCGTACTTGGCCGAGTAGGCCAGGATGCGGGTGTTGGCGTGGCCGGATTCTTCCAGCGCCTCGCGGATGGCGCCGATGCGGCCGTCCATCATGTCGCTGGGCGAGACCACGTCGGCACCGGCATCGGCGTGCGACAGGGCCTGCTTCACCAGCGCCTCGACGGTGTCGTCGTTGGCCACGTAGCCGTCGGCGTCCACCAGGCCGTCCTGGCCGTGGGAGGTGTAGGGGTCGAGGGCGACGTCGGTGATGACGCCCAGCTGGGGAAACTCGCGCTTGAGCGCGCGGATGGCGCGCTGGGCCAGGCCGTCGTCGGCCCAGGCCGCGGCGGCGTCGAGCGACTTGGCCTCCGGCGCGGTGACCGGGAACAGCACCATCGCCGGGATCCCCAGCGCCACCGCGTCGGCCGCGGTGCGCAGCAGCTCGTCCACGGACTGGCGTTCGACGCCCGGCATCGAGGCCACCGGGGCGCGACCCTGGGCCTCGTGCACGAAGACGGGAAGGATCAGGTCGTCGACGCCCAGCCGGTGCTCGCGCACCAGCCGGCGGGAAAAGTCGTCCCGGCGGAGACGGCGGGGACGGGTGTAGGGAAACGGCATGGCGGCAAC
>CAXAYM010000464.1:0-1620 GCA_963973175.1 uncultured Arenimonas sp. | reverse complement strand
CTGCAGGCGGCCGGGGTCCTGGTCTTCGCCGGTGTAGCCGGGCACGACGGGCACGCCGCGGGCCTCCATCAGCTGCTTGGCACCGGCCTTGCTGCCCATCTTGCGCATGGACGCGGCGCGCGGGCCGATGAAGACCAGGCCGGCGCTTTCCACGGCTTCGGCGAAGTCGGCGTTTTCGCTGAGGAACCCGTAACCGGGGTGGATGGCCTGGGCGCCGCTCTTCTTCGCCACCTCGAGGATCGCGTCCCCGCGCAGGTAGCTGTCCTGCGGCCGCGGCCCACCGATCGGCCAGGCCTCGTCGGCCAGCCTTGCATGCTGCGCGTCGGCGTCGGCCTCGGAATACACGGCCACGGTGCGGATGCCCAGCCGGCGGCAGGTGCGGATGACCCGGCAGGCGATCTCACCGCGGTTGGCGATCAGTATTTTCGTGAACATCAATGCGAATTCCAGGCAGGCGGGCGTTTTTCGAGGAAGGCGGTGAGGCCTTCCTGGCCCTCGGGCGAGACCCGGAGGCGGGCGATCAGGGCAGCGTTTTCAATGTCGATCGCCGCGGCGGCGTCGGGGGTCATGCCGGCCATGCGCAGGGCCAGGCGCTTGGCTTCCTGCTGCGCGACGGCGCCGCCCTTGAGCCAGAAATGCAGGGTGCGATCGAGGCGCTGGTCGATGTCCGACCCGGTGGCCACGTCATGGAGCAGGCCGATGGCCCGCGCCTCGGAAGCCCCGATGATCTCGGCGCCGGTGAACAGGCGCCGGGCGTGGCGGCCACCGATGGCCTGGACGACGTAGGGCGAGATGACGGCGGGAACCAGGCCCAGCTTCACTTCCGACAGCGAGAACTTGGCCGAATCCACACCGATGGCGTAGTCGCAGCAGGCGACCAGGCCGACGCCGCCGCCATAGGCCGAGCCGTTCACCCGGCACAGCGTGGGCTTGGACAGGAAGTTCAGCGTGCGCATCAGCTTAGCCAGGCGCAGGGAGTCGGCGCGGTTCTCTTCTTCGCTGGCCTGGGCCATGCGACGCATCCAGCCCAGGTCGGCGCCGGCGGAGAAGGTCGCGCCGTCGCCGGTCAGCACCACCGCGCGCACGGCCGGGTCCGTGTCCAGGGCGTCCAGGGCGCCGGTGAGCTCGGCGATCAGTTCGTCGTCGAAGGCGTTGTGGACGGAGGGCCGGGCCAGGGTGAGGCGGGCCACGGGGCCGTCGCGGTCGAGTCGGATGGCGGAGGTCATGCGGTCTCCTTCGGGCAAGCGGCCATGATACCGGCAGGCCTCTGCCGGCCGGCACCCCGGTGGCTGTTGCGCAGGCCGGGAAGGGCATATAATGCGAATCATTCTCACCTGTTTCCGCCCGCCCATGGTCCTGTCCGATCTGCCCACTGGCAACGAAGGCATCGTTTGCGACGTGTTTGACGCCGGGCCCGGCGATGCCGTCGCGCGACGCCTGCGCGACATCGGCTTCGTGCCTGGCGAGAGCGTGCGCCTGCTCACCCGCGGGCCGCTGGGCGGCGAACCGCTGCTGGTGCAGGTGGGTTTCACGCGTTTCGCCATGCGCCGGCAGGAAGCCGCGCGGGTGAAGCTCGAGGTTCCCGCCGGCAAATGAGCGCATTGAACATCGCCCTGCACC
>CAXAYM010000463.1:0-1623 GCA_963973175.1 uncultured Arenimonas sp. | reverse complement strand
GTCGGAGCTGGTGAGGTCCACGCCGACTCGCACGCCCAGAGTGAGCGTGACACCCAAAGCCAATACCGCATCGACCTCTGACGCGAGTGCCCCTTTGGGCAGCCGATAGTCAGGCACCCCCCAGCGTAAGGTGCCGCCCGGCTCGTCGGCCGCCTCGTAAATCGTCACCCGGTAGCCGGCGCGGGCCAGGTGGAAGGCGCAGGCCAGCCCGGCCGGGCCCGCACCGATGATCCCGACGTGCGGCGCATCCCGGGCAAGCAAAGGCACCGCGTGGCTCCAGCCTTGGGCCGGGGCCTGGTCGCCCAGAAAGCGCTCGACCTGGTGGATGGCGACCGCCTCGTCGAGCGCGCCGCGGTTGCAGGCTCGTTCGCACGGGTGCGGGCAGATCCGCCCGCAGACGGCGGGGAAGGGATTGCGTTCGGTGAGTTTTCGCCAGGCGGCCTCGTCCTGGCCTGCCTGCATGAGCGCCAGGTAGGCCTGAATGTCCTCCCCCGCGGGACACCCCGCGCCGCAGGGGGGCCATCGATCGGCATACATCGGGCGTTCGCGGCGCCAGTCACCCGTGCGGTAGCCCGTGCTGCTGCCGGGCTCGAACTGAAGGCGGCTCATGACAGATGCTCCGGCGTCGTCACATAGCCGCCCCGGCCACCCCGCTGCACGCGGCCGGCCTCGTCGGTGTCCCAGGTGGTGGGTGCATCGCGCAGGCCATAGCGGCGGATATTGGCATCGGCCAGCGCCTGCAGGTGCCGGACTTCTTCGGCCCCGCGCGGTTCCCGGAACAGGTGTTTGAAGCGCCCCTGTAGCCGCAGATACTCCTCGACAGGTCGCGGCTGCGCCAGACGCATGACGCCCGTCACCGCGCCGTACTCCAACTCAACCAAGGGGAATAGGCCGGTCTCGACGGCGAGCCGAGCGACCTGAACCGAGGCGGCGGCCTCGTGGTCCCAGCCCAGCGGGCAGGGCGAGAAGATGTGGAGGAAGCGCGGCCCACTCAGCGACATGGCCTTCTCCACCTTGGCCTTGAGATCCGGAAAGAAAGCCACTGATGCCGTGGCGGCATAGGGCATGTGGTGGGCCGCGATGATCGCAAGCAGGTCCTTCTTGAGCTGGGACTTGCCTTCGCTCAGCCGGCCCGGGGGGGAGGTGGTGGTGCGCGCGGCGTGCGGGGTGGAGCCGGAACGCTGCACCCCCGTGTTCATGTAGGCCTCGTTGTCGTAGCAGATGAACAACGCGTCATGGCCGCGCTCGATCAGGCCCGACAGGCACTGAAGGCCGATGTCGAACGTACCCCCGTCCCCGGCCTGCACCACGACGCGTGCAGGCCGCTCCCGGCCGCGTTGGGCCGCCTCGACCCCGGCGGCGACCGCCGCCGCGTTGGCGAACACCGAATGCAGCCACGGCACCTGCCAAGCGGACTGCGCATTGTGGGTGGTGAAAACCTGCAGGCAGCCGGTGGCGTTGACGATGATCACATCGGGACCGAGCAGGTCGGTCACCATGCGCGCCGCCATGGCCTGGCCGCAGCCCGAGCAAGCGCGGTGGCCGGAAGTCAATGCGTTGAGACGGAAGGCATCACGACGGTCCATGCAGAGGCTCCTTGACGGGGGACGCAGGGGGAGGTGA
>CAXAYM010000462.1:0-1625 GCA_963973175.1 uncultured Arenimonas sp. | reverse complement strand
CGGACGTGCAGGGTTCGGTCGAGGCGCTGCGCCAGGCCCTGGTGGCGCTGTCGAACGACATGATCAAGATCAACGTGATCAGCTCGGGCGTCGGCGGCATCACCGAATCCGACGCCACGCTGGCCGCGACCTCCAAGGCCGTGATCATCGGCTTCAACGTCCGCGCCGACGCCAGCGCCCGCAAGGTCATCGAAACCAACGGCCTGGACCTGCGCTACTTCTCGATCATCTACGACGTCATCGACCAGGTGAAGCAGGTGGCTTCCGGCCTGCTGGGCATGGAGATCCGCGAGGAGATCATCGGCATCGCCGAGGTCCGCGACGTCTTCCGCAGCTCCAAGTTCGGCGCCGTCGCCGGCTCGCTGGTGGTCGAAGGCGTGGTCAAGAAGAGCAAGCCCATCCGCGTCCTGCGCGACAGCGTCGTGGTCTTCGAAGGCGAGCTCGAATCGCTGCGCCGCTTCAAGGACAACGTCGAAGAGGTCAAGTCGGGCGTCGAGTGCGGCATCGCGGTGAAGGCCTACAACGACGTCAAGCCGGGCGACCAGATCGAGTGCTTCGAACGCATCGAGGTGCAGCGCACCCTGTAAGGGAGGCAGCAAGCATGGCGACCAAGAGCTTCCATCGTACCGACCGGGTCTCGGCGCAGCTGCGCCGGGACCTGGGCCAGATCGTGCACCAGGCGGTGCGCGAACACGGACTGCCCTCGGTGTCGGTGTCCGACGTCGAGGTGACCCGCGACCTGGCCCACGCCAAGGTCTTCGTGACCGCCCTGCTGGCCGAACAGGGCCCCACGGCGGTCAAGGCGCTCAAGGAACTGGCGCCCGAGCTGCGCCACCGGCTGGCCCAGGCCGTGCGCATGCGCCATGTGCCCGAGCTGCATTTCCACTACGACGATTCGGTGGACAAGGGCGAGCGCATCGAACAGCTGCTGCGCGACAACCCCGTCCCGCCCGCCGAAGACTGAAGGCGCGGCGCGTGGGTCGCACCGTGTTCCGGCCGCTCGACGGCCTGCTGCTGCTCGACAAGCCCGCCGGCCTGAGCTCGAACCAGGCCCTGCAGCGGGCCCGGCTGCTGTTCCGCGCCGAAAAGGGCGGCCATACCGGCGCGCTCGACCCCCTGGCCACTGGCCTGCTGCCCCTGTGCTTCGGCGAAGCGACCAAGATCGCCGGCCTGCTGCTGGGCGGCCGCAAGGCCTACGAGGCCGGGGTCGAACTGGGCCTCGTCGCGGCGAACCAGCCGGCCCCCGGCGATGACGACTGACGCCGCCGAACACGCCGTCGCCCTGCACCGCGACGCCGTCGTTATCGACGGGGTCTGTCCGCTGTTGATGGACCCGGCCAACGTCACCTACTACATGGACGGCGGACTGACCGCCGCGGTCCCGACCATCGCGATCCGCGAGACGGCGGAACAGACCCTGCGCATTTTCGGGCGTTGGCATCGCTTCATCGAAGGCCATGACCGCCTGCGCCTGGCCCGCAAGGCATCGGACATCGAGGCCGCCAAACAGGCCGGTGACATGGCCATCGTGTTCCACTTCCAGGGCACGGACGCGGTCGAGGACGATCTTGATTTGCTGGATGCCTACAAGGCGCTCGGCCTCGGCATGGTGCAGTTGACCTACA
>CAXAYM010000461.1:0-1626 GCA_963973175.1 uncultured Arenimonas sp. | reverse complement strand
TAGATCTGGCCGGCCAGGGTCTCGCTGGTCCGTCGGATGTCGATGCGCGGCAGCAGGCCAAGCTGCACGGCCTGCTGAGTGACCGAGAACGCGCCGGTGATCACCGCCTGGCTGGCGATGACGGTGGCCGCCGTGGCCAGGATCAGAACCGGCCAGAAGGCCGCCTCGGGAATCATCGCAAAGAACGGGTTCAGGCGGGCGTCCGGGTTGTCCAGCACCATGGCGCCCTGGCCCAGATAGTTCAGCAGCAGGGCCGGGAAGACGAGGCCAGCCCAGGCCGCGCGGATCGGGCCTTTGCCGAAATGGCCCATGTCCGCATAGAGGGCTTCGGCCCCGGTCACGGCCAGGAAGACGCTGCCCAGGATGACGAAGCCCAGGAAGCCGTTGTCCAGCAGGAACAGCACGCCGTAGTGCGGCGACAGACCCATCAGGATCCGCGGGTCGTCAAAGATGTGCAGGACGCCCAGTCCGGCCAGGGTGATGAACCAGAGCGCCGTGATCGGGCCGAAATAGCGCGCCACGCTGGCGGTGCCCTTGGACTGCACCATGAACAGGGCGATCAGGATACCCGCCGAGATCGGCAGCACGAAGGACGACAGGGCCCCGCCGACGCCAGGGGCCACCTTCAGCCCTTCCACCGCGCTGAGCACCGACAGGGCCGGGGTGATGATGCCGTCGGCGTAGAACAGGGCCGCGCCCATCATGCCGAGGAAGAAGACCAGCACCGACCGCCGCCCGAGGGACCGCTGGGCCAGGGCCATCAGGGCGAGCGTCCCGCCCTCCCCCTTGTTGTCGGCCTGCAGCAGGAAGATCACATACTTCAGGGTGACGATGAGGATCAGCGCCCAGGTGACCAGCGAAACCACGCCGAAGACGGCCAGCTCGTCGGTCCCGCCGCTGCGGGAATGGGCGAGCGCCTCGCGCATGGCGTAGAGCGGGCTGGTCCCGATATCGCCGAAGACGACGCCGACGGAGCCTAGGGCGAGCGCCCAGAAGCCTTCCGCCTTGGGATGGGACGCGTCGGAATGCGCCTCGGCAGCCGATGGGGTCGGCTCACTCATCAAGACTCTCCGGAGACCGTGGGGGCGGCGTTTCAGTGTTCCAGACAGGACGTCTGCGCCCCGACGATGCGGCGGGCGCGATACACCCTTTCCGCATGGGGTTCAATCGCGCGGCCGGATTCGCCCCGCGGACGATCGGCTTGCCGAGGAGCGCCGCCTTCTCCACCCTCCCGCAGCGAAAGGGCCGATCGGGGCCGATCCTTAATGCTGTGCAGGAGCACCCATGGCTCGTCCCCTGGCCCTGGTGACCGGGGCGTCGGCCGGAATCGGCGCCGCCTTCGCCCGGACCCTGGCCGCCCGGGGCCATGACCTGGCGCTCACCGCGAGGCGGCTTGATCGTCTGGAGGCGCTGGCGGGAGAGCTTCGCGCCCGACACGGGGTGGAGGTGCTGACCCTGGCCGCCGATCTCGCCGACCCCGCCGCGCCGGCCTGCCTGGCCGAGGCCGTGGCGGCCCAGGGCCGGGGGGTCGATGTGCTGATCAACAATGCGGGCTACGGCCTGCCGGGCGGGTTCGGCGGCAATAGCTGGGCCGATCAGGCCGCCGTGCTGCAGGTGATGCTGACC
>CAXAYM010000460.1:0-1629 GCA_963973175.1 uncultured Arenimonas sp. | reverse complement strand
CAGCCCGGCCGCCGGGGGAAGAGCCCGGGCTCGGCGGCGTGCAGCCGTCGCAGGTACTCGAGCGAGCTGCGCCGCGCCAGCGGGCTGCCCAGCCAGTACGCCAGCACCACCGGGTACAGGCACAGCAGGAACGGCCAGCGCCCGAACGCACGGTGCACGCCGTAGAGCAGCCAGGTGCCGCCCACGAAGGTCGATTCGCCGACCTCGGCCCAGTGATGCGAGGCCATCAGCCACGCACCTTGCGGGCGAGCAAGCGCGGCAGCCGCCAGAGCATCCCGAAGAACAGGCGCGTATGCATCGCGGTGATGCGCAGGTTGTCGCGCAGCATGCGGAAGTGGGAGACGCCGTGCTCGGGATAGGTGACCCGCGTCGGGCAGTCACGTACCTCCAGGCCCTGCCAGTACAGGCGCACCAGGATCTCGGTATCGAAATCCATGCGCGTGCCGATGTGTTCGCGATCCAGCAGCGCCAGCGTCGGCGCCAGCGGGTACACCCGGAAGCCACACATCGAATCACGGATCGCCAGCGACAGCGTATTGATCCAGACCCAGACGTGGCTGGCGTAGCGGCCGTAGAGCCGCGCCCTGGGCACCGAGTCGTCGTAGATCGGCCGGCCGTTGATGACTGCGTCCGGCGTCTCCCGCGCCATCGCCAGGAAACGCGGCACGTCGCGGGCGTCGTGCTGGCCATCGGCGTCGATCTGCAGCGCATGGCTGTAGCCGCGGCGCCCGGCCTCGCGCAGCCCGGCCATGACCGCCGCGCCCTTGCCCTGGTTGTGCTCAAGGCGCAGCAGCGACACCTCGCCGGGATGCTTGCGGGCAAGGCCGGCCAGCAGCGCGGCACAGTCCGGACCGGAGCCGTCGTCCACCAGCAGGCTCGCGATGCCCTGGTCGCGCAGGGTCTGCACCAGGCCTTCGATGGCCTGGGGGTGGTCGAAGACCGGCACCACCACCAGCGGCGAGAACGCCGGGCTCATGCGTCCGGCCCCGGCTGGAAGCGCAGGCGGCCGCTGGCGTGCACACCGGTTTCGGAGCTGAAGCGGAAGCCCAGCTGCTGTTTCGCCGGCTGCCAGGTCAGTTCGACGTCGAGCCGGGTGCCCGGGCGGACCAGGTGCTGGAACTTCACCGCATCCATGCCATCAAACCGGCCGGCGAATCCGAAGGCCTCGCGTCCAAGTCGGTTGGCCCAGTCCAGCAGCGCCACGCCCGGAAGGATCGCCGCTTCGGGGAAATGGCCGTCGAAAACCGCCAGTCCGGGGTCCGCCACCAGTTCAAGCCGGACGTGATCCTTCTCGCGCGCGTGCCAGGTGGGCGTGGGCATGTGCGGGCGGAACAGGCCCAGCAGGTCGCGCTGGGTGGTCTTGCCGCGGGCATCGCTGGGCAGCGCATCCAGGAAACGCCAGCGGCGCGGCAAGGCGATCGCATCGATTTGCCCGGATACGTCCTCGCGCAGCCGGTTTGCCAGCGCGGCGCGTCCCTGGTCATCGAGCAGGGCCCTTCCCTCCGCCGAGGGCACGATGGCCGCCCCGAGCAGGATGCGGTGCCCCGGCAGCGGTACGACCCGGGCCTCGGCCGTGCATGCCGACGACATCAGTGCGGCTTCCACGGCCTCGAGGGAAACACGGCGTTC
>CAXAYM010000459.1:0-1634 GCA_963973175.1 uncultured Arenimonas sp. | reverse complement strand
AAGCGGCGGGTTTTCGCCCGAAGCCAGGCCGAAACCGCCCAGGAAGCCGCGGCACCAGTCCAGCAGGCCGTCGCCCCGCTCGTCCACGGGCTGGCCGTCGGCGGGCAGCAGCAGTTCGAAGCCGAAATCCGGGGATTCGAGCTGGGCCGCGCTGGCGAGATAGAGCTGGTCAAGCGGACTGTCGGGCTCCGGGGGCGACAGCAGCGGATCGGCCATCACCGCCGCGAACCAGCCCTTGCGGTCGTGGGCGCCCCCGCCGGCCAGGTAGCCACACAGCGACCCATGCAGCTCGGAAGCGGCCAGCGAGGCCTCCAGGACCTCCAGTTCGGCGGCCACGAGGGCATGCGCGGGGAGCTGGTGTGTGGTCATCGAATCGGCCTTGTCGGGGGTGCGGCCATTCTAGCAAGGGCCGCCGCGCCGCTTGTGGCCATGTTAGTGCCACCCTACACTCGGCCAGATAACGGGGAATCTCCAGGGGACCACCGGTCGTAATGGCGCTGAATGCAAATGGGGCGGTGTTGGCCCAAGCCAGCGGCCTGGCCCTGGGCGGCATCGTGCAATGGGTGCTGCTGGCGATCGCCCTTTTCCTGTGCTGGCTGCTCTGGCGGGTCTGGAGCCATCGCCGACGCCAGGAAACCTCCCTGCTGGCCGAGATCCACGAGCGCGAGGAGCGCCTGAACCTGGCCCTGTGGGGTTCCGGCGACGAGTTCTGGGACTGGAACATCCGCGAGAACAGCCTCTACCGCCTGGGCGCCAACCAGCTCCTGGGCCACGGCAGCCGCGACCAGATGAGCACCGACGACTGGCGCACCCAGTCGATCCATCCCGAAGACCTGCCCCGGGTGCAGAAGCTGCTGCAGGAACACATCGTCGGCCACACCGAGGTCTTCGAGTCCGAACACCGCATCCGCAACGCCCGCGGCGAATGGGTTTGGGTGCGCTCGCGCGGCAAGGTGGTCGAACGCGACAGCGCCGGCAGCCCGCTGCGCATGGCCGGCACCGCCCGCGACATCACCGCCATCCGCCGCGCCGAACGCGAGCGCCGCGTCGCACTCGAGGTGCTGCGCAGCATGAGCGAGGCGGTGGCGGTGATCGACCTGGATTTCAGGTTCATTTCCGTGAACCCGGCCTTCTCCCGCATCACGGGCTACAGCGAGGAAGAGGTGATCGGCCAGAACAGCCGGCTGCTCGATTCAAGCCAGCACAGCGCCGAGTTCTACCGGCGCGTGCGCGACGTGCTCGAACGCACCGGCCACTGGGCCGGCGAGATGTGGCAGCGGCGCAAGGACGGCGAGGAATTCCTCGGCTGGATCGAAATGAGCGAAGTGCGCGACGCCCAGGGCCTGCGCAGCCACTTCGTGGCGGTCGTCAACGACATCACCGACAAGAAGCGCGCCGAACAGGAGCTGCGCTACCTGGCCAACTACGACACCCTCACCGGCCTGCCCAACCGGGCCCTGCTGTCCGAGCGCCTGGGCCGCGCCATCGTGCGGGCCCGCCGCCAGGAAACGCGGGTGGCGGTGCTGTTCCTCGACCTCGACCGCTTCAAGGACATCAACGACTCGCTGGGCCACGCCGCCGGCGACCGCCTGCTCAAGGCCGCGGCCACGCGCCTGCAGGCGACGGTCGGCGCC
>CAXAYM010000458.1:0-1635 GCA_963973175.1 uncultured Arenimonas sp. | reverse complement strand
CGCCGGCCGCCATCGCCTGCATAGCGAAGGACGCCTCGGGCGAAGGCGCCGGCAGGTAGCGCGGCGTCAGCGTCAGCGGCAGGCCCAGCGAGAACACGCCGTCGCGGTAGGCCACCGGCTGCCAGTAGCGCACCTCGATTTCGATCTCCTCGCCGGGGCCGATGTTCGCCACCGCGGTCTGGAACAGGTTCGGCCGGTTCTGCGCGACCAGGCTGGCGCGCTGCCCCGCCGCGGCCGCGGCTTCGTAAACGGCCCGGGCGTCCTCCTTCTCGCGGATCTCGCCTTCAACCAGCCGGTTGCCGATGCGCAGGGTGAGGGCGCCGACGGCGGCGTTCTCCGGCAGCGGCAGCAGGTAGCGGCCTTCGCGCCACTGGCTGGAATCATTGCGATAGGTCTGGCGCACCGACACCTCCGCCATCAGTCCGTGCACCTGCATGTGCACGCTGGTGTCCATGGCAACGGTGGCCACCCATTGGCCGTTCTCCCGGAACAGCAGGCCTTCGGGGTCGTCGCCGGCCGACGCCAGCAGCGGCAGCAGGGACAGCAGCAGCCCGGCCAGCCAGCGGCGGGTCCACCCGGCCGTGCGCAGGGACAGGTAGAAGCGGGGTTTGCGGGTTTCGCGCTCGGTCATGGCGGCTCTCCGTGGGGACAGCCACATCACAGCGCCGCCACCGGCCCGTCGCGGGGCAGGCAAGGGCAGGGCGCTGACGAGATGTGGCGATTCGCGGGCAACACATTGCCGCCCCGCAGCCGCTGGCCTAGGCTGGCCCCATGTCACGCACCGTTGCCATCGTCGAAGACGAACCCGCCATCCGCGACAACTACGCCGACGCGCTGCGGCGCCATGGTTACGGCGTGCTGCCCTTCGCCAGCCGTGCCGAGGCGCAGGCCGCCTTCGCGACCAAGCTGCCGGACCTGGTGATCATCGACGTCGGCCTGGGCGAAGAGCCCGAGGGTGGTTTCGACCTGTGCCGGGAGCTGCGCGCGAAATCGGCGACGCTGCCGATCCTGTTCCTGACCGCGCGTGATTCGGATTTCGACGTGATCTCCGGCCTGCGCCTGGGCGCCGACGACTACCTGAGCAAGGGGACCAGCCTGCCGCAGCTGACCGCGCGCATCCACGCCCTGTTCCGCCGCATGGATTCGCTGGCGGCGCCGCGGGTGAAGGAGCAGGTGTTCCGGCTGCGCGGCCTGACGCTCGAACTCGAGCGCATGCGCGTCACCTGGAACGAACAGGAAGTCGGGCTGACCGTCACCGAGTTCTGGATGGTGCACGCAATGGTGCGTTATCCCGGACACGTCAAGTCCCGCGAACAGCTGATGCGCGAGGCCCAGGTGGTCGTGGACGACGCCACGATCACCTCGCACATCAAGCGCATCCGCCGTAAGTTCCAGGCGCTCGACCCCGCCTTCGACGACATCGACACCGTGCACGGCGCCGGTTACCGCTGGCGCGCCTGAGCCCGGCATGAGCCTGCGCACGAAACTGCTGCTGGTGGCGCTGTCGATCCTGGCGCTGCCCTGGGCCGGCTGGCAGTTCGTTCGCGAGATGGAAACCCTGCTGCGCCAGGGCCAGGAACAGGCCCTGCTGGCGTCGGCCGATGCCCTGGCGCGCGGCGTCGCCGTGCGTCCGGG
>CAXAYM010000457.1:0-1635 GCA_963973175.1 uncultured Arenimonas sp. | reverse complement strand
TAGGGGCCCAGCACCGGGGAAACCGGATGCTCAGGACTCTGGGTAAGCCGCAGCGCCGCCCAGGCGATGATGAAACCCAGCAGCATGCTGCCGCCATTGCCCAGGAATACCTTTGCCCGCGGCTGCCAGGGAAACCGCGCGTTCCAGAGCAGGAAACCTACCACCGCCGCCGCCAGCGACAGCAGGCGCACGGCCAGGTCGGTATCGCCGGCATACAGGGCAAAACTGGTGAACAGCAGCAGCGACACCAGCGCCAGCGAGCCGGCCAGGCCATCGACGCCATCGGCCATGTTCAGGGCATTGATGACCCCGACCACCGCGAAGATCGTGAACGGCAGCGCCAGCACGCCGATATTGGCGCCCATGAAGCCGAATACGTCCTGCAGGTTCTGCGCCTTCACCCCGGCCAGCCAGAACAGCAGCACCGCGGCCAGGGCCTGGGCGGCGATGCGCCAGGTCCAGCGCAGGTCGTACTTGTCGTCCAGCTGGCCCACGACCACCAGCATCACGGCGCCCATCAGGAAGCCGGCCACGCGCAGGTTCCAGTTGGGTTCGAAAATAAAGAAACCCGCGACCACGGCCAGCAGGATCACGGCCCCGCCGGTCACCGGGATCGGGCAGTCGTGCTGCTTGCGGCCACCCGGGCAATCGAGCAGACCCCAGCGGCGGGCCAGGGGCAGGGTCGCCGGGATCAGCAGGGCCACGACGGCCAGGGAAAAGGCCGCGCGTGCCCAGTGAACGGGCTCGAGGTCACGCCAGAGCTGCAAATAATCCATATGTGGGGGGTAAACGGACTGCGGCGCCGGACAGGACAGACAGTAAAGAGCCTAACAGGCTGAATCGTGTCGAAATTACATTCGGGGAAAGAATCTTGGGACTTGACCGTCGCCGATAACGTGTTCAGCCCTGCTGCCGGCCGTAAACGTCCTCGAAGCGGACGATGTCGTCTTCACCCAGGTAACTGCCCGACTGCACCTCGATCAGCTCCAGCGGCACCTTGCCGGGGTTTTCCAGCCGGTGCCGGCTGCCCAGTGGGATATAGGTGCTCTGGTTTTCGCTGAGCAGGAACACCTTGTCGTCGCAGGTCACCCGGGCCGAACCGCTGACCACGATCCAGTGTTCGGCGCGGTGGTGGTGCATCTGCAGGCTCAGGGCAGCCCCGGGATTAACGACGATGCGCTTGACCTGGAAACGCTCGCCGCTGTCGATGCCGTCGTAGCTGCCCCAAGGGCGGTAGACCTTGCGGTGGATGCTGGCCTGGGGGCGGCCTTCGGCCTTGAGGCGGGCGACGATGTCCTTCACCTGCTGCACCTGGTCGCGCGCGGCCACCAGCAGGGCGTCGTCGGTGTCCACCACGATCACGTCGTCCAGGCCCAGCAGGCTGACCAGCCGGCGGCCGCCCCAGGCCAGGGTGTTGCGGCAGTCCAGGGCGATCACGTCGCCGTGGTGGGCGTTGCCGTCCGGGTCCTGGTCGGCGATTTCCCACAGGGCGCTCCAGCTGCCGACGTCGTTCCAGCCGACGTCGATGGGCAGCACGGCAGCCTTGTCGGTCTTCTCCATCACCGCGTAATCGATCGAATCGGCGGGGCAGGCTTCGAAGGCGGCGCGGTCCAGGCGCAGGAAATCGACGTCGCG
>CAXAYM010000456.1:0-1647 GCA_963973175.1 uncultured Arenimonas sp. | reverse complement strand
CAGCGCCGACGGCGGCACCGCCTATGTGGTGATCGAGGAGACCGAGGGTCCGGACGGGATCTACGCGCTCGACCTGTCCGCCGGCGAACTCACGCTGGTCCATCGTGATCCTCGCGTGGATCCCGCCGGGACCCTGGTCTCGCCGATCGACGGCTCGCTGCTGGCCGTGCGCTTCTACGACGGTCGCCCGAAACTGTGGGAACTGCAGCCGGACGCGGCGCCGCTGGTGCAGCTGCGCAGCATCCGCAAGGCCTTCCCCGGCTCGCTGGTGCTGCCGACGTCCTATACGCGCGATGGCAAGCAGGGCATTTACCTGGTCAGCTCCGACACCGACCCCGGGCAGTACTTCCATGTCGACCATGCCAGCGGGCAGGCGCGTTTCGTGGTGGCGCTGTCGCGGCAGCTGCCCCCGGCCCTGATGTCGCCGACCGAGCCGATCCGCCTGAGCGCCCGTGACGGGCTGGAGCTCGACGGCCTGCTGACGCGACCGGTTTCGGCCGAGGGCAAGCCGTCACCGCTGGTCGTGCTGCCGCACGGTGGTCCGATCGGCGTGCACGACGCCTGGGGTTTCGATCCTGAAGTGCAGATGCTGGCCAGCCGCGGCTTCGCGGTGCTGCAGGTCAACTTCCGCGGCTCGGGCAACCGGGGCAAGTCCTTCCGCGAACGCGGCCACGGCGAATACGGCCACGGCATGATCAACGACCTCGAGGACGCCACCCGCTGGGCCCTGGCCCAGGGCGTGACCGAGCCGGGGCGGATCTGCGTCTACGGCGCCAGCTATGGCGCCTACGCCGCGATGATGCTGCTGGCGCGCAATCCCGAGCTGTTCGCCTGCGGCGTCGGCAACGTCGGCGTCTACGACATCCGTCGCATGATCGCCTACGACAGCCTCGGCAGCCGCAGCGGCAAGGCTTTCTACGCCGAGGTGATGGAAGGCGTGGAACCGGATTCCATCTCGCCGGTGAAGCTCGCCGGTGCCATCCGCGCGCCCGTGCTGCTCGGCGCCGGCGACCGCGACCGCGTGGCTCCGCCGGAACAGACCCGCTGGATGGCCAAGGCGCTGCGCGACGCCGGTGTCCCGGTGGAGGAAAAGATCTACCTGCGCGAGGAGCACGGCAACTTCCTCACCGAAAACCGCCTCGATTGGGCCCGGCGCCTGGTGGCTTTCCTCGAGCGGCACATCGGCGATACTGCCGCTTCCGCCGACACCGCCAAGCCCTCACCCGACCATGCAGTTCATCTTCGACAGCCGGCGCCTGCAGGCGCTGGCGGACCGTGAGCAGGCGGCCTACCGGGAGGCGAAGCCGTTCCCGCACCTCGTCGTCGATGATTTCCTGAGGCCCGAGGCCGCGCGCGCGATCGCCGACGCGATCCCGGCCGCCGACAGTGGCCTGGCCTGGGACCGCTACGCCGCCGAAGGCTTCGAGATGAAGCTGGCCAGCTCGCGCGAGGAGGACCTGCCGGAAACCGTCTGCCGCGCCCTGCACGAACTCAATGCGGGGCCGATGCTGCGTTTCCTGGAAGCGTTGACGGGCATCGACCACCTGCTGCCGGACCCGCAGTTGCTCGGCGGTGGCGTGCACCTGGTGGGCCGGGGTGGCCACCTGGGCGTGCATGCGGACTTCAACTGGCACCCGGGCCTGCAGG
>CAXAYM010000455.1:0-1665 GCA_963973175.1 uncultured Arenimonas sp. | reverse complement strand
GATGGCAACGGGTGGCTGGCTGGGCATTGCATTCCCCGAGGAGTATGGCGGCGCCGGCGTCAATCACGTGGCCTATGGGCTGATCGCCCGTGAGGTGGAGGCGATCGATTCCGGGTACCGCTCGGCCATGAGCGTGCAGTCCTCGCTGGTCATGTACCCGATCTACGCCTTCGGCTCCGAAGCCCAGAAGCAGAAGTACCTGCCGGGCATGGCCAAGGGCGACATCATCGGCTGCTTTGGCCTGACCGAGGCCGACGGCGGCTCCGACCCGGCCTCCATGCGCACCGTGGCCAAGAGGGTGGACGGCGGCTTCGTGCTGAACGGCTCCAAGATGTGGATCACCAACAGCCCGATCAGCGATGTGGCCCTGGTCTGGGCCAAGCTTGATGGCGTGATCCGCGGCTTCCTGGTCGACCGCGGCTCCGAGGGCCTGACCACGCCGAAGATCAACAACAAACTCTCCCTGCGGGCCTCGGTCACCGGCGAGATCGCACTGTCTGACGTCTTCGTGCCCGAGGACCAGATGCTGCCTGGCGTGTCGGGGCTGCGCGGCCCCTTCTCCTGCCTCAACAAGGCGCGCTACGGCATCGCCTGGGGCGCCATGGGCGCGGCCGAGTTCTGTCTGCACGCCAGCCGAGACTACGTCGCCAGCCGCCAGGTGTTCGGCAAGCCCCTGGCCGCGCGCCAGCTGGTGCAGAAGAAACTGGCCGACATGCAGACCGAGATCGCCCTTGGCTTTGAAGGCGCCCTGGCGCTGGGACGGCTGATCGACGAGGGCGCCTGGGTGCCTGAGGCCATCAGCCTGATGAAGCGCAACAACTGCGGCAAGGCCCTGGCCATCGCCCGGGAGGCCCGCGACATCCACGGCGGCAACGGCATTTCCGGCGAGTACCACGTGATGCGTCACGCCGCGAACCTGGAGACCGTCAACACCTATGAGGGCGCCCACGACGTTCACGCCCTGATCCTGGGCCGCGCCATCACGGGTGAGAACGCTTTCTAGGGCCCTTGCGGCGCCAATGACGGCCCGGGGCGTTTAGCCAGCGCCCCGGGAGCCCGCATGACCGATCAACCTCGCACCCTCGACGACGTCATCCTCTGCGTCTGTGACACCGCCGCAGCGTCTGAAGGCAAGGTCAGCCTGGGCGAGATCCGCGACGCGATCGGCGGGCGGGCCTATGGCCCCCTCCTGTTCATGGCCTGCAAGCAGGTCTGGCTGCCCCGCTGGCTCCTGGGCCTGAAGGTGCCAGGCGCGAGCCTGGAAAAGGGCGCCCGCAGCGCAAGGCGGCCGGCCCAGACGCTGGATCGGATGCTGCGCCCCCGGATCACCGGCATGACGGAGGGCGTCGGCCGCAGGGGCGTGGCCCTGGCCTGCATCACCGTGGGCCTGCTGACACCGCCCCTGGAGCTGATCCCGTTTTCCACAGCCCTATCGGGCGGGATCATCGCGGTATTCGGCCTGGGTCTGACGGCGCGTGATGGCTGGGTCGTGCTGCTCGCCCTTGCGGCGGGCGGCATTTCCCTGAGCCTGGTCGCCTGGGCTCTGCTGCGCTGAGCCGGCGACCGTGACATCCCCTGCAGGTCCGGCGCAAAGTCGCCTCATGCAACGTCTCGTCTATGCGATCCTGTGGCTGGCCCTGTCCTTGGCGGCTCCTGCGGCGGCCC
>CAXAYM010000454.1:0-1677 GCA_963973175.1 uncultured Arenimonas sp. | reverse complement strand
CGACGCCTTCCGATCTACCACCGCTGATCGACGAACAGACCCTTGGGCATGTCGTCATAGCAGTATTCCAGCAGGCGATCGTTCCACCACCTGGCGAAGCGCGCGCCCTCGCCGGTGGTGCGGATGGCGACGAACCCCAGGTTGAAGATCCCTGTGCGCGAGGCCGACAGGTCATTATCGAGAATCGCCGTGCGATCGGTGTTGGGGTCGATCAGATGCGGCGTGAGCAGGATCTGATGCTCGCCCAGCAATTCGATGAGCGGGTCAAGCGGCGCCAGCAGGGCGGTGTCCGGATCCAGGTAGATGGCGATGTCGGCCTGGTCGCAGGCCTGGTGGATAAAGGGTCCCTTCACCGCCGTGCAGACCTCGACCACATCATGGCGGAACAGCCAGTTGCGGAAATTCTCGATCCCCAGGTCCTGGGCCCAGACCACACGGTCGAAGGGTTCGAGATCGGGGTCGAAGTCGAAGCCTGGCGGCGGCTCGTCGGTGATCAGCGCCACCAGCTCCCAGTCGGGATGAAAGCGCCGCAGAGTCGAATAGAGCACCCGGGCCCGGTTCAGATAGGAGAAGGTGAAGCTGGAATAGCAGAGCACCTTCATCGGGCGTCCTCCCCGTCGAGCAGGTCGATGGTCAGGCGGCTGTAGGCGAGGTCGGCCAGGGTCGGGGTCCGACGGGCGCGGGCCAGCCGGGTGATCTCGCCCGTTTCGAACAGGTCAAACAGGGCCGCCTCATTGGCGATCACTTCCCCCAGGCCCGTGGACTCGACAAAGGCCGCGACATTGCCGCTGTCGGGTCCGGTCAGGATGGCGGCGCCGGCGGCGGCGGCCTCGTGGGTGGTGAAGGAAAAGGTCTCACGGCACAGGGACCAGATCATGACGGCGTCCACCTTAAGGGCCTCCAGGGCGCCTTGCATCGCCTGGGGCTGATCCTCGGTGACCGTCACCGAGTGGAAGGTCAGCGGCAGGCCGGCGGCGGGATCGCGGGCCAGATGCAGGAACTCATAGCGCGGATCCTCCTCGTATTTCAGCACCAGGTCGCGGAACACCGGCCAGCCCTTCAACGGGCTCGGCAGGCCCGGGAAGGCCAGGCGGAAGGGGCGGGCCTCGCCGGCGCCCGCGTCCGTCCCGGCTGCGGATCGGGGGACCAGTCTGGCCAGGGGCGCCACCACGGTCTGCTTCGCCGGGTGCCCGGCGCCCCGCCGCCAGGTGTCCAGGGCCGCCTGGCTGGGCGCGGCCACCGACAGGCTGAGGGCGCGGAACAGGCGCTCATGCTCGTCCAGATGGAACTGCCGATGGTCGTTATATATGCAGACCCCGCAGGCGGCGCTGCCCACGGGCGGCGCGCCACAGTCGGCCACGTCATTGCGCAACAGGTGATAGCTGGCGCAGGCGCTGGCGAAGTCGTGGACCCAGAACCAGCCCTCATTCAGCCCCGCCGACCGGGCGATGGCCAGGACGTCGCTGACCGAGTGGCCCAGCAGGCTGTGCACCGCCAGGCTGCGGCGGCCCGGCGCAATCTCGGCCAGGGCGACCTCCAGACCTTCCACCAGGGTGGGGACGCTGAACGTCCCGGCGTTGACCCCATTCCAGACCAGACCCACAGGCTCGGCATGGCCTGGGCGACGCAGCATCGGCCGGTGGTTGAGCGGATAGACGTGCAGGTGATCGCGACCCG
>CAXAYM010000453.1:0-1689 GCA_963973175.1 uncultured Arenimonas sp. | reverse complement strand
CTGACCGAAGCCAAGCAGGCCGCCGAGTCGGCGATGATGGCCAAGGGCGAGTTCCTGGCCACGATGAGCCACGAGATCCGCACGCCGCTCAACGGCATCATCCCGATGCTGGACCTGCTGATGAGCAGCCGCCTGCAGCCCGACCAGCAGGACATCCTGCGCACCGCCTACACCTCGGCGCGGCAGATGCAGCGCATCGTCGACGACATCCTGGATTATTCGAAGCTCGAGGCGAACAAGGTCACGCTGGAAACCACCAGCTTCAACCTTCGCGAGCTCCTGGACTCGGTCATCCGGCTGATGGAGAAGCCCGCCGAGTCCAAGGGCCTGCGCCTGAACCTGCAGGTGGATCCGTCGGTGCGCCTGGCCGTGCGCGGCGACCCGGTGCGCCTGCGCCAGGTGCTGACGAACCTGCTGTCGAACGCGGTGAAGTTCACCGAACGCGGCTCGGTCAGCCTGACGGTGAGCCGTCGCGGCGAATCGCGCAGCCAGCACGAGCTGCGCTTCGAGGTGGTGGACACCGGCATCGGCATCGACAAGGACGCGCGACTGTTCCGCGCCTTCAGCCAGGCCGACGCCAGCACGACGCGCCTGTACGGCGGCACCGGCCTGGGGCTGGTGATCTGCAAGCGTATCGTCGACCTGATGGGTGGCAGCATCGGCGTCGAGTCCGAACCCGGCCGTGGCAGCACCTTCTGGTTCGAAGTGCCGCTGCTCAAGGCCGCCGGCGACATCCAGGGCCAGCGCACCGACCTCAACGGCGCCCGGGTGCTGCTGCTGTCCACCGACGCCGCGCTGCGCCAGCGCATCGGCCAGGCCGCGCCCGGCTGGGGCGCCACCCTCACCCAGACCGAAACCACCCAGGACGCGCTGACCAAGCTGCGCACCGCGCTGCAGCGCGGCGCCAACTGGAGCTTCGACCTGATGCTGGTGGACCTGCACAGCGTGCGCAGCACCGCGATCGCGCTGCACCGCAACCTGCGCCGCACGCCGGAGCTCGAGGACCTGCGCGTGGCCTACCTGCACGGCGAGGAGTCGGTGGCGGCCGAGCTGACCCAGGGTCCGCATGCGCTGCTGCTGCACCGCTCGATCGGCGGAAGCGAGCTGCGCAATGCCGTCGCCGGTTTTCTGTCCTCCGGCCCCAGCCATCCGAGCCTGAGCGACGAGGCGCAGGCGCTGGCCGAGCGCGAACTGGTGGTGCCCGGCGCCGAGCCCGACCCCGAACCGCCCAAGGGCCGCCTGCGCGGCCGGCTGCTGCTGGTCGAGGACAACCCGGTGAACCTGATGGTCGCCCAGCGCCTGGTCGGCCTGCTGGGCCTGCAGTGCGAAACCGCCGACAACGGCGAGAAGGCACTGGATCGGATGATGCAGGGCAACCTGGACGTGGTGCTGATGGACTGCCAGATGCCGGTGAAGGACGGTTACACCGCCACCCGCGAATGGCGCCAGTTCGAACTTGCCAACAACCTGCCGCGCCTGCCGGTGATTGCGATGACCGCCAACGCGATGGCCGGCGACCGGCAGAAGTGCCTGGACGCCGGCATGGACGACTATCTGTCCAAGCCGGTGGACCGCCGGCTGCTCGAAGCCACCCTGGCGCGCTGGCTGGCGGCGCGGCCGATATCGGCCGGCGAGCGGGCGCCTGCCCCGCGGCCTGCACCCGCACCCGCGCCTGCTCCCGCACCGGTG
>CAXAYM010000452.1:0-1695 GCA_963973175.1 uncultured Arenimonas sp. | reverse complement strand
CGTAGACTTCGCCCAGCCCCATCGCTTCCAGCGCCTCGGCAAACTTGTCCGGTGCCCGCAGTTTCAGCTTGGACGCCGCCGCCATCTCATCCACCTGCGTCAGCGTATCCGCCGCATCGCTGGGTTGACGCGACAACGCCCGTCGCCCGACTGCGAAGGCTTCCGCCGGGGCGGTGACGAGATCGGCCAGGCCTTCCACCACCACGTCGCGCCAGTCGATTTCCTGCCCGGTGGCCACCTGCGCCAGCGCCTCGCCACCGCCGCCGAACAGCGTCTGGGCCAGCCCCTGCACAATCACATCACCCACCGGCGACGCCATCAGTTGCTGCCCGGCCAGACCGCCCGACAGGCCGTCCATGATGCCAATCACCATGCCACGGGTGAGACCCTGCTCACGCGCCGCGCGCATCAACTCGGCATCTTCCAGTGCCGCCGCCGCCGCTTCCGGGGTGGACACATCCACGCCGCGTTCCGACAGAAATTCCATCGCCGAAGTGGTGTTTTCGGTCAACGCCGAGCCGCCGCCAAGCGCCAGTGCCCCGGCCAGGGGCGAGCGTGTCACCATCCCGACCCCGGCAGCCACACCGATGGCAGGCAGGAATTCCGCCGCTACCTCGGCCACGAACGCCGCGCCACCCAGCGGATCACGCGCAAAAGCCCCAAGCGCCCCGGCAATCGAGTTGTCCGCCTCGGCCAGTACCTCGTCACGGAACCGCGTGGCCCCGCCGGACATCTGGATACCCGCCGCGCTGTCAAGCAGCCTGCGGGCCTCTGCCATGGCCTCTGCGCCCTGCTGCAGCAGTTCCCCCCGGTCTACCCCCTGCGCCGCCTCAAAGCGCCTCTGCAGCCCTTCCAGCTTCATCGTGCGGGTGGCCGCAGGCAAGGCATCGAATACCGCCTGACCGCCGCTCAGTTCGACTTCCTCGGCCAGCAGGTCTTCGAAGGACCGCCCGGCATCGGCCAGCAGTTGCTGACTGCGAAAGGCTTCCATCTGGCTCGGGATCGCCCGCATGTTCCGGGTGCCGCGTGCAACCGCCCGCCCGAAGCTGGTGGCTTCTGACGAACGCCCGTAGTCGCGCAGGCCGCGTTCGAACCATGTCAGGTTGTCGAGATCATCCTTGGCCAGCGTGCCGTTCTGCCGGTCACGCAGCCATTGCGAGGTCATCGGCGCGTCTTTCAGCAGGCCGGAGGACCGTTTCTGCTCGGCCTGACGCTTGAACACCGCAGGGGATGCGGAGACGACGGACGGAGCTATGCCCAGCTCTTTCCCCGTCAGTTCCGCTTGTGCTGCCTCGTCGGGCGAGCGCGTGTCGAACGACAGCGCGGTCCCGATCTGCGCGGCGTTCTTGTCGCGCAGGGAGGCCAGCCAATCCTCTGTGGTTCCCATCAGAACCCTTCCATCAGTTCAGCGATACGCTGGATCAGCGCATCCGATGTCACGGCCTCGCCTGCCGCTTCCATCAAGGCAATCTGCTCTTGCACGACTTCCGGCGGCACCGAGACGCCGCCAATGGTCAATCCGGCATCGGCCAGTTTTTCCGGGGCGACATCCGGGGTGTCGAACACGTATCCGGATCGCTGGTTCAGCGGCCCGCGCGGGTTGAGAACCACCGGCACCAGTTCCTGCCCGATCCGCTCGTCAACCTCGGCCTGCGTCGGGGCACGTCCGTTGTCGGTGATGAACTTTTCCTGCCA
>CAXAYM010000451.1:0-1705 GCA_963973175.1 uncultured Arenimonas sp. | reverse complement strand
CCACGCGCACCGCGATCAGCCAGGCCAGGGGGACCGGCGCCAGCAGCATCTGTTCGAGGCTGCCGTCCTCGAGGTCGCCGCGATAGAGGGAATCAAGGGCCAGCAGGCCGGCCAGGAGCACCGCCACCCAGACCACGCCGGGCGCGATGCGTGCGAGCTGCTGCGCATCGGCGCCCAGCGCAAGCGGGAAGAGGGCCACCACCATCACCGCGAACAGCATCGGCTGTGCCGCGTCGCCGCGCCGGCGCCAGACCAGGCGCAGGTCGCGTCGCGCCTGTGCCCGGGCAATGGCCAGCAGGGATGGCGTCGCGCTCATGCGGGCCTCCGCGACGGCGCAAGTTCCAGCGTGCGTACCGGCACCGGAGGCGCCGCGTAGGCGCCGTGGGTGGTCAGCAGCACCGCGCCGCCCGCGGCCAGGTGCGCCTGGATGAGGCGGTTCACCAGTGCGATGCCGTCCAGGTCCAGGTTGGCGTAGGGCTCGTCGAGCAGCCACAGCGGCGCCGACTGCAAGCGCAGCCGGGCCAGGCCCAGGCGCTTGTTCTGGCCGGCGGAAAGCCGGCGGGCGGGCGTGTCTTCGTAGCCGGCCAGGCCGACCTCGGCCAGGGCCTGCAGCAGGTCGACATCGCCGGACGCGCCTGCCAGGGCCCGGGCGAATTCCAGGTTCTCCAGCGTCGCCAGTTCGGCCTTGTGGCCGGGCAGGTGGCCCAGGTAGGCGCTGCCCCGCGCGAGGTGGTCGCGGTCCACGCGCTTGCCGGCCAGACGGACCTCGCCGGCGTCGGCCGCGAGCAGGCCGGCCAGCACGCGCAGCAGCGTGGTCTTGCCGGCGCCGTTGCCGCCCAGCACCAGCAGCGCTTCGCCAGCGGCCAGCACGAAGTCCAGCGGACCGAACACGGGTTCGTCGTTGCGCGCGAAACACAGCCCGCGGGCTTGCAGCAGCGGGACGTCGGCTGGGCCGCGGACGCGCCATGACGCGCGTCAAGGGCTTGTTTTGATATTCACGCCCGTGTGCCGGAGAATCGGGCGTTGGATCAAAGCAGGACAGCCCCATGCGCGCCTCTCCCCTCATGCTGGCCATCGCCCTTGGCCTTGGCCTTCCGCAGGTGTCCCCGGACGCCTCCGCCCGCCAGGTCCGGGCCCCCGAGGCCAAGGCCGCCGAACGCAGCCGGTGGATCGTGGTGTTCGAGGAACCGCCCGCGGGCAGCTTCCGTGGCTTCGGTCCCGGGGATGGCCTGCGTCCGAAGCTGGCCGCCACCCACCCGTCGGTGCGCGGCGGCGACAAGTACGATTCGCGCAGCCCCGAGGCGCGCGCCTACGTGGATTACCTCGACGACCTGCGGGAGATGCGGCTCGGCGATTTTTCCCCCCACCTCGGACGCCAGCTCGAGCCGGTCTATACCTATGTGCACGCCACCAATGGCATGGCCGTCGAGCTCAGCGCCGACGAAGCCGCGCAGCTGCGCACCCTGCCTGGCGTCCTCAGCGTCACGCCCAATTTCCGGCGCGAGCTGCAGACCAACTTCGGCCCCGGCTGGATCAATGCCGACGACATCTGGAGCGGCAGCGCGACTGGTTCGCCGCATCGCGGCGAGGGCATCGTGGTCGGCGTGATCGACACGGGCATCAACCGGACCCACGTCGCCTTCAGCGGCACCGGGGTCAGCAATCCCCTGGGTGGCTTCCGTGGCTACTGCGTGAGTACGCCCGG
>CAXAYM010000450.1:0-1705 GCA_963973175.1 uncultured Arenimonas sp. | reverse complement strand
GTCCCTTCAGTTCCAACAACGGCATGCTGGTGGACAGCGAGGCCGGGGCGCTCGATGCGGTGCGCTGGTACGCCGCCCGCGGCTTCCATCAGGTCAAGCTCTACAACTCGATGAAGCCGGAGTGGTCGGTCGCCGCGGCCGCGGAAGCCCATCGCCTGGGCCTGCGCGTTTCCGGGCACGTGCCGGCCTTCAGCAATGCCGACGCGATGATCGAAGCCGGCTACGACGAACTGACCCACATCAACCAGATCATGCTCGGCTGGGTTCTCGAGGACGGCGAGGACACCCGCACCCTGCTGCGGCTGACCGCGCTCCGACGCCTGGCGGACCTGGACCTGGACTCGCCGCGCGTGCAGCGCACGCTCGACCTGATCGAAAAGCATGGCGTCGCGGTCGAGCCGACCATCGCCATCCACGAAAACCTGATGCTCAACCAGGATGGCCAGGTGCCGCGGGGCCTGGCCGAGGTCTTCGACCACCTGCCGCCGGGCGCGCAGCGCAATGCCCGCCGCGCCTGGTCGGACATGTCGGCGCCGGGTGATGCCGACGCCTACCGCCAGGCCTATCAAACGCTGCTCGATACCCTGCGCCGCCTGCGCGGACGCGGCGTGCTGCTGATCCCGGGCACCGACCTGGGCGGGTCCTACCACTTCCACCGCGAACTCGAACTCTTCGGCGAGCTCGGTTACACCCCGGCCCAGGTACTGAAGCTGGCCACGCTCGACATGGCCCGCTACCTGGGCGAGGACCAGCAGTCGGGCTCGATCGAGCGCGGCAAGCGCGCCGACTTTTTCCTCGTCCCGGGCGACCCGACGGCCGACCTCGGCGCGATCCGGTCGATCCGCGCCGTGGTCAAGGACGGCGTGCTGTACCTGCCGTCCGAGATCCATCCACACTTCGGCATCCGGCCGTTCGCCGCAGCGCCGCCGATCCTGCATCCGCATATCGATTAGTCAGCGGGGATCTGCGCAAGGGCCGCCTGCAGCACCGGGTCGTCCGGGCCCTGGGCCACCGGAGCCGCAAGTGCCACGTCCGGCACGACGCCGCGCGGCGTCGCGTCGCCGCTGGGCCGGAGGATGCGTGCCTTCGGATAGCCCACCCGGAAGCCGGAGTTCTCCAGGGTGAAATGCTCCATCGCGCCCAGCGTGCTCGCCAGGTCGGCGGTTTCCTCGCCGAGCACGCGGCCGAAGCCGTAATCCTGCACGATCGCGGCAACGCTCACGGCGTTGGAGTAGCTGTGGCGGTTCACCAGGACGTGCACGCGTCCGCCGAAGCGCGGCGCCTCGCGTGGTGCCACCAGCGGGATCTCGTAGCGCACGACGCTGCCCATCGGCTGGTTCTGGAAGAGCGCCGCCATCTCGGCACTGGCGCCGCCGGCGTCCTCGGGCAGGGCATCGAGCCGCGACTGGTTCGAGGCCACGGTGGCGGCGCTGACGCGAATCTCGAAGGCCGGGCTGAAGCGAAAGGGTTCGTCGGCGAACCAGGCCAACACCAGGTCGGAGAAGGAATTGTCGCCGCCTGGATTGTCGCGCAGGTCCAGCAGCAGGTCGGTCGCGCCGGCGGCGATGAAATCCGCGAACGCCGCGTCGAGCCAGGCCCGGAAATGGCTGCGGTCCCAGGGCGAGTCAGCCTCGGGGCGGATGTCGTAGAACGGCCCCGGTCGCAGGTAGGCGATGCGGCCGTCGAGCATGCGCGCGTCCCGACC
>CAXAYM010000449.1:0-1708 GCA_963973175.1 uncultured Arenimonas sp. | reverse complement strand
CGAGGAGGCGTTCGGCCGCGAGTACGACCTCGACCTCTTCATGATCGTCGCCGTGCGCGACTTCAATTTCGGCGCGATGGAGAACAAGGGGCTGAACATCTTCAACTCCTCGCTCCTGCTGGCCGATCAGGCGACGGCCACCGACTTCGACTATGAGCGGATCGAAAGCGTCGTCGCCCACGAATATTTCCACAACTGGACCGGCGACCGGATCACCTGCCGCGACTGGTTCCAGCTCTGCTTGAAGGAAGGCCTGACCGTTTTCCGCGATCAGAGCTTCTCGGCCGACATGCGTGGCGCCGCCGTCCAGCGGATCAAGGACGTGAAGGCCCTGCGCGCCCGGCAGTTCTCCGAGGACCAGGGGCCGCTGGCCCACCCTGTCCGGCCGTCGAGCTATCTGAAGATCGACAACTTCTACACCGCGACCATCTACGAGAAGGGCTCCGAGATCATCGGCATGCTCAAGACCCTGATCGGGGCCGAGGCGTTCCGGAAGGGCATGGACCTCTATTTCGACCGCTGGGACGGCCACGCCACCACGGTGGAGGCCTTCATCGCGTGCTTCGCCGAGGCCTCGGGGCAGGACCTGACGACCTTCTTCGACTGGTACGAACAGGCCGGGACGCCGCGGGTCGACATCCGGCGCAGTTATGACGCCGCCGCCCGCACCCTGAAGCTTGAGCTCAGCCAGACCACGCCGCCGACGCCGGGCCAGCCGAGCAAGAAGCCCCTGCCCATCCCTGTGCGCCTGGGTCTGCTCGACGGCGAGGGCCGGACGCTCGCCTTCGAACGGGACGGCCAGGCGGTCGACGAGACCGTCGTCGTTCTGGACGCCACAAAGACCAGCGTCACCCTGACCGGCGTGGATCGCGAGCCCGTGCTCTCGGCCCTGCGCGGATTCTCGGCCCCGGTGGTGCTGACCACCGACGCTGCGCCCAAGGACCGCTACGTCCAGCTGGCCGCCGATCCGGACCTGTTCAACCGCTGGGAAGCCGGTCAGGACCTGGCCCGCGACCTGATGCTGGCCCGCAGCGCCGGAACCCCCGACGAGGTGGGCGAGGAACGCTACGCCGAGGCCGTCGGTCGCGCCCTGTCGGACCAGGCGGCCGATCCAGCCTTCAAGGCGCTGCTGCTCTCCCTGCCCAGCGAGGCGGAACTGGCGCTCGCCCAACAGCCCGCCGATCCCGCCGCCATTCACCTGGCCCGCAACGCCCTGCGAGGCCGGCTGGCGGTGCATCTGGCTGAGGAGTTGGGACGGCTTCATACGGGCCTGCAGGATCTGGGGGAGTTCTCCCCCGACGCCGCCGGGGCCGGCCGCCGGGCCCTGCGCAACATGGCGCTGGATATCCTCGCGGTGGATCCCCATGCCGAGAACGCCGAGCGGGCCTATGGCCACTACGAGGCGGCCGGGAACATGACCGACGCCATGGGCGGCCTGTCAGCGCTGATGCAGATCGGCGGGGAGCCCTTCGAGAAGGCCCTGGCCGACTTCTACGAGCGCTGGAAGTCTGAGCCCCTGGTCATCGACAAGTGGTTCGCCCTCCAGGCCCGGGCGCCGGATGAAGGCGCCCTGGGGCGGGTGCTGGGCCTGACCGCCCACCCGGCCTTCGATCCTAAGAACCCCAACCGCCTGCGGGCCCTGGTCGGGACCTTCGCCGCGGGAAATCCCGCGCGCTTCCACGACGAGAGCGGGGCGGGCTACCGGTTC
>CAXAYM010000448.1:0-1718 GCA_963973175.1 uncultured Arenimonas sp. | reverse complement strand
AGTCAAAAGATTCGCGCCTGAAGGCGCTCCTACAACTTATAGCCCGAGTGGATGGCGCAGATGCCGGCGCTGAGGTTGCGGTAATCGCAGCGGCCGAAGCCGGCGGCTTCCATCATGGCCTTCAGCTCGTCCTGCGGCGGGTGCTTGCGGATGGACTCGGCCAGGTACTGGTAGCTGTCGGCATCGTTGGCGAACAGCTTGCCCAGGCGCGGCAGCACCTGGAAGGAATGGAAGTCGTAGACCGGGCGGAACCACTCGGGCTTCACCTGGGAGAATTCCAGCACCAGGGCGCGGCCACCGACCTTCAGCACGCGGTGCATTTCCTTGAGCGCGTTCGCCTTCTCGGTGACATTGCGCAAGCCGAAGGCGATGGTCACCAGGTCGAAGCTGGCGTCCGGGAAGGGCAGCGCTTCGGCGTTGAGCTGGACGTATTCGAGCCCGCGCACGAGGCCCCGGTCGGTGAGGCGGTCGCGGCCGACGCCCAGCATCTCCGCGTTGATGTCGCCCAGCACGACGCTGCCGGTGTCGCCGACGCGTTCGTGCAGCAGCGCGGCGATGTCGCCGGTGCCGCCGGCCAGGTCGAGCACGCGGTCGCCGCGCTTCACGCCCGAGGTGCCGACGAAATAGCGCTTCCAGACCCGGTGGATGCCCAGCGACATCAGGTCGTTCATCAGGTCGTACTGGCGCGCGACCGAGCTGAAGACCTGCCCGACCAGCTTCTTCTTTTCGCCCACCGGCACGTCGCGGAATCCGAAATGGGTGGTCTGCTCGCCGCTCTTCTCGTCCATGCCCGGCATTATAGTGGGGCCCACAGAGGAGAGGGTGATGGTTCGGATCTGGCATAACCCCCGCTGCAGCAAGTCGCGCGAGGCCATGAAACTGCTGCAGGACCGCGGCGTGAGCGCCGAGGTGGTCGATTACCTCGGGCAGCCGCCCTCCCCGGCCGGGGTCACGGAACTGCTGGCCAAGCTCGGGGGCGACCCGAGGCAGCTGGTGCGGTTCAAGGAGGACGAGGCGAAGGCCCTGGGGCTGTCGGCCGACGACCAGCGCCCGGTGTCTGAATGGGCGGCGCTGCTGTCCGCGCACCCGAAGCTGATCGAACGGCCGGTGCTGGAGGTGGGTGACCAGGCCGTTATCGGGCGACCGACAGAGAGGCTGCTGGAACTGCTGGACCCGTAGGAGCGCCTTCAGGCGCGAAGCTTTTGACTTTGCCTGCGGCAAAGAAGGGATTCGCGCCTGAAGGCGCTCCTACAGACCCCGGGCTCAGCGGGAGAGGCCTGCGGCCTCCAGGGCCGCCAGGTAGGCGGCCCAGCGGGTATCGAATTCCTCGCCCAGGGTGGCGAGCAGGCGCCAGCTGTAGAGGCCGCTTTCATGGCCATCGTCGAAACGCAGCAGCACGGCGTAGTGGCCAACGGGTTCGATGGCGCGGATATTGACGTCGCGCTTGCCCGCGACCAGCACCTTCTGGCCCGGACCGTGGCCCTGGACTTCCGCGCTCGGTGACTCGACCCGCAGGTATTCGCAGGGCAGCCTGAAACGGCGGCCGTCGTCGAAGGCCACCTCCAGCTCGTGCGAGGCCTTGTGCAGGATGATGTCGGTGGGCCGCGGCGGGTTCTTCATCCGGGCATTCTAGGGCGCGCGCGCCTGCTCGCGCAGGGCCAGCAGGCGCTCGCGGCGGCGGCGTGCCTGGTTGCTGCGCCACAGGCCATAGAGCCCCA
>CAXAYM010000447.1:0-1723 GCA_963973175.1 uncultured Arenimonas sp. | reverse complement strand
CTTGGTCCCGGCCGGGCGGCGAGGACATAGCGTGCGCGGCGGCGCCTCCGACGAAAGCAACACGGACCGTCCTGCTTGCCCGGAGGGCAAGGGCAGGAGATTCGCGCCTGAAGGCGCTCCTACAGTAACGCCGGGGTCAGGCGGAGAAGGCGGCGGCGTAGTTGGTGGAGTAGACGGCCTTTTGCAGGGCGTCGGAGATCTTGAGGTTGCCGGCGATGATCTGGCCCGAGTCGATCAGCTTGTCGCCGCGGCCGTGGAAGTCGCAGACGCGGCCGCCGGCCTCGCGCACCAGCAGGATGCCCGCCGCGATGTCCCAGGGCTTCACGCCCGCCTCGAAGTAGGCATCGGCGCGGCCGCAGGCCACGTAGGCCAGGTCCAGCGCCGCCGAACCCGTGCGGCGGATGTCCTCGGCGTCCGAAAGCATCGTGCGGATCGAATCCAGCTGCGGCGCCAGGCGCGCGCGCTCGCGCGGCGGGAAGCCGGTCACCAGCATCGCGCCCTTGAGGTCCTTGCGTTCGGCCACGCGGATCTTCTTGTCGTTGAGCAGCGCACCCGCGCCCTTCGACGCCGTGAACAGCTCGTTGCGCATCGGATCGAAGATCACGCCGTGCACCGGCTCGCCGTTCTCCACCTGGGCGATCGACACGCAGAAATGCGGCCAGCCGCGAAGGTAGTTCGAGGTGCCGTCCAGCGGATCGATCACGAAGGTCGAGCGGCCCTTGCCCATGGCGCCGGACTCCTCGCCCAGGATCGCCACGTCCGGGAAGGCCCGGCGAAGCTCGCGTATGATCACCGCCTCGGCCTCGGAGTCGACCTCGCTGGCGTAGTCCTGCTTCGATTTCTCGAAGACATTGAGGGCGTCGAGCTTGCCCATGTGGCGCAAGATCAGGTTACCGGCCGATCGGGCGGCCTTGACCATGACGTTGACGACAGGTTTCTGCATATTCCCGTCCGAAGAACCGCTGGATTGTGTGAAGAACAAGGGGCCGGTCCGTGCCGGCGCGGCGCAAGGATAACAGGTTGGCCAACGAAAATATCCGAATCGTGCTCGTCGGCACGCAGCATCCGGGCAATATCGGCTCCGCCGCGCGGGCCATGAAGACCATGGGTTTGTCGGCCCTGCACCTGGTCGCGCCCGAGCGTTTCCCCGACCCCGAAGCCAATACCCTGGCCGCCGGCGCCGACGACCTGCTGGCGGCCGCCCCGGTCCACGGCGATCTCGTCCAGGCCCTGGCCGGCTGCCGTTTCGTCGTCGGCACCAGCGCCCGGCGCCGGACCGTGCCCCTGCCCGAGCTCAGCCCGCGCGAGGCGGCCCGGCAGCTGGTCCAGGCCGCCGCGGACGGCCCCGTGGCCCTGCTGTTCGGCCGCGAGCGCACCGGTCTCGAGAACGACGAGCTGCAGCGCTGCCACGCCTCCGTGTGCATCCCCACCGACCCCGGCTTCGCTTCGCTCAACCTCGCCGCTGCGGTCCAGGTGCTTTCCTATGAACTGCGCCTGGCGAGCCTGGACGCCGCCGGCGGCCAGCTGCCGGTCGGCCGGCCGATGCCGGCACCCGACGCCGAACCCGCGGCCACCGCCGACGAGCTCGAGCGCCTGTTCGGCCACCTGGCCGAGGCCCTGGACGACATCGACTTCCACAAGGGGCGGGCTCCCGAGATGGTGATGGCCCGGCTCCGGCGCCTGTACCTTCGCGCCGGCCTGGACACCCGCGAGGTGAAGATCC
>CAXAYM010000446.1:0-1723 GCA_963973175.1 uncultured Arenimonas sp. | reverse complement strand
ACCAGGCCTTCGAACTGTGGGTGCTGCCGCCCTCGGCGGCCCGTCTACCGCCGCGGGAGCCACTGGGAGGGGGTCCCCTGCCCCGGGCCGCTCGCGTGGCCGTGGCAAGGCTCCTGGACGAGGACAGCGCGCCCTGAAACGCGAACGCCCCGCACGGGGCGGGGCGTCCGGGAACAGCAGCCAGGCGCGATCAGCGCTTGGCGAGATCCACGTAGTCGCGGCTGGCCGCGCCGGTGTAGATCTGGCGCGGGCGGCCGATCTTGGCTTCCGGGTCGGTCTGCTGCTCGAGCCAGTGCGAGACCCAGCCGGCGGTGCGGGCGATGGCGAACATCACCGTGAACATCTCGGTCGGGATGCCCAGCGCCTTGTAGATGATGCCGGAATAGAAATCGACGTTCGGGTAGAGCTTGCGCTGCACGAAGTAGTCGTCCTTGAGCGCGGCCTCTTCCAGGCGCATGGCCACTTCGAGCAGCGGGTCGTCCACGCCCAGTTCGTCGAGCACCTGGTGGCACATCTCGCGGATGATGGTCGCCCGCGGGTCGAAGTTCTTGTAGACGCGGTGGCCGAAGCCCATCAGGCGGAAGCCCGAGTTCTTGTCCTTGGCGCGCTCGACGGCCTTCGAGACGTCCTCCGGACGGCCGATTTCGTCCAGCATCTTGAGCACGGCCTCGTTGGCGCCGCCGTGCGCCGGTCCCCAGAGCGCAGCCACGCCGGCGGCGACGCAGGCGTAGGGGTTGGCGCCGGTGGAACCGACCAGGCGCACGGTCGAGGTGGAGGCGTTCTGCTCGTGGTCGGCGTGCAGGATGAACAGCAGGTCCAGCGCCTTCGCAGCGACCGGCTTGAGCTCCAGCGGGCCCGAGGGCACCTCGAACATCATGTGCAGGAAGCGGTCGACGTACTCGAGGTTGTTGCGCGGATAGCGGATCGGCCAGCCGATGGAATGGCGGTAGCAGGCGGCGGCGATCGTCGGCACCTTGGCCAGCAGGCGGATCGCGGCCAGGCGGCGCTGTTCCGGATCCTCGAGGTCGAGGTCGTCGTGGTAGAACGCCGCCAGCGAACCGACCATGCCGCAGAGCATGGCCATCGGGTGGGCGTCGTGGCGGAAGCCGTGCAGGAAGCTCTTGAACGCCTCGTGCATCATCGTGTGATGGGTGACTTCGTGCTCGAACTTCGCGAACTGCGCCTTGTCCGGCAGCTCGCCGTTCATCAGCAGGTAGCTGGTTTCCAGGAAGGACGAGTGCTTGGCGAGCTGTTCGATCGGGTAGCCGCGGTAGAGCAGCACGCCCTCGTCGCCGTCGATGTAGGTCACCGCGCTGCGGCAGCTGGCCGTGGCCACGAAGCCGGGATCGTAGGTGAACATCCCGGTTTCCTTCGGCAGCCGGGTGATGTCGACGCACGGGGCGCCGAGGGTGCCTTGGTGGACGGGAAGCTCGACGTTCTTGCCGGCGGCGTTGAGCACGACGCTCTTGTTGTCGGACACGGGCAGACTCCTTTCAGGGATGTGCGGGCCGCAATCCACGAAGGTGCTGGCGCGGCGCCCGCTACAGGAAATCGAAGATGCCGCCGGGGCGGCCACCATTCGCACAAGTATCTCACGGCCCGCAGGCGAAGTCAGTGATGCCGGGCCCGTTTGCGACCCCGCCGCTGCAACGCAAAAGGCCACCCGTGAAGGGTGGCCTTTCGGGGACTCGGGCCGCCTGGGCGGCCCGGGCCAGGCGCTTAC
>CAXAYM010000445.1:0-1724 GCA_963973175.1 uncultured Arenimonas sp. | reverse complement strand
CCGCCCCCCGACCGCCGACGTGGCCGCGGAGGACGCCGAACACCACGCCGGGGCCGGTCGCCTGCATGACCACGACACACCCGAACACCAGCTGCTGCGCGAAGAAATCGAGCAGACCGTGACCGACACGGTCGCCGGCCTGCCCGAGGAACTGCGCCAGGCCATCACCCTGCGCGAGGTGGACGGCCTGAGTTACGAAGAGATCGCCCAGCTGATGCAGTGTCCGATCGGTACCGTGCGTTCCCGCATTTTCCGCGCCCGCGAGGCCATCGATGCCCGCCTGCGCCCCCTGATGGATACAGAGCGAGTCCGCCCATGAATCCGCATGACCAGAAACTGCTCGAGGATCTCTGCGCCTGGATCGACGGCGAACTGCCGCTCGACCAGGCCCGGTTCCTGGAACGGCGCATCGCCAACGAGCCGGCGCTGCAGGCCAGGGTCGAGCGCTGGCAGCTGGCCTCGGCCAGCCTGCGCGGGCAGCCCCTGCGGCTGATGCCGGCCGGACTGGCCGACCGGGTCGCGGCGGCGATCCGTGCCGAACCGGCGCCGCGTCGGGCCCATGGTTGGCCCTGGGCGGCGGGCATTGCGGCTGCCTTGATTGGATTGGCGCTGCTGCCCGGCCTGGGCGGGCAGGGGGACGATCCCGGCCTGCCGCCGGCGCCGGAGCTGGCCCGCACGCAGGCGCCGCTGCAGCCGGCCTTGCCCGATGCCACGGCCATCCGGGTGTCGCCGGTACCGCGGGAGGATATCCGCGAACTGGCCGCCGGCCTGGCCGGCGAACCGGCCGCGCGGCCCTGGCCGCGCTCGCCCCTGGCCCAGGATGACCGGTCCATGGAGGCCTACCTGGTCCGGCACAACGCCCTGATGGCCTCGGACGGCCTGGGTGGCTTCATGCCTTACGTTGACGTCGTCGCCCACGGCGAACCGGACGCGGGCGACGCGGAAGGCGAGCAAGACCGTCGGTGAAACGCCTCCTGCTGATCGCCGGACTGCTGCTGTTCGCGCCCCTCGCGCAGGCGGCCGCAGACGCGGGCGCCTGGCTGGCGCGCGTCGGCCCGGCACTTCGCGGGCTCGATTACCAGGGCACCCTGGTGGTGGTGGCCGATGGTCGCGTCGATACCCTCCGGGTTTTCCACCGTGTCGACGCCGGCCGCGAACGTGAACGACTGGTTGCCCTCAGCGGCCCGCCCCGGGAAGTGATCCGGGACGGCAGCCGCGTGATGTGCATCGGTACCGGCGTGGCGCCGGTGGCCTACGACATGGGCCAGGCCGGTCGCTGGAGCGAGGCGCTGGCAGTCTCGGAAGCCGCCGGCCAGACGGGTTACGAGGCGCAGCTTGGCGGCCGCGGCCGGGTGGCCGGACACGCCGTCCAGCGCGTCGAGGTGTTGGCCACGGATGCCTGGCGTTACGGCTACCGCCTGTGGCTGGAGAAGCGCACCGGTTTGCCGCTGCGCGTGGACCTGCTCGACGGCGAGGGCAAATCCATCGAGCAGGTCGCCTTCACCGACATCAGCCTCGACCATCGGCCCAGCGATGCCGATCTCGAGGCGTCGGCACCGGCCGAGCTGGAGAAGGTGTCGACCTTGCCTGGCCCTGCTGCCGCCAAGCCCGCCTGGCACGTGCCGGTTCCTCCCGCGGGTTTCCGGCTCAGGGCCGCGCGCCCGCTGGCCGACGGCGGCGTGCACCTGCTCTACAGCGACGGCCTGGCCAGTGTCTCGGTGTAC
>CAXAYM010000444.1:0-1752 GCA_963973175.1 uncultured Arenimonas sp. | reverse complement strand
TGCAGCGCACCGGACCGCCCGGCGCAAACCCGCCGATCACCGCGTGGCCTCCCGGCAACAGGCAGCGCCTGACCTGCCCGACGTAGGCCGCGGCAGCCTCCGGATCCACGAGGAAGTGCAGGACCGCCCGGTCATGCCACAGGTCAAACGCCGCCTGCGGCAGCTCGGCGCGGGTCACGTCCGCAGCCAGCCACGTCACCCCCGAGCCGCGGATGCCCAGGCGCTGGCGGGCGATGTCCAGGGCCTCGTCGGCCAGGTCGAGCACAGTCACCTGGCCGACGCCCCGCGCCAGCAGGTCGTCCACCAGCGTTGACGCCCCGCCGCCGACGTCGATGATCCGTGACTGGGGCGTCAGCCCTGCCTCTTCGAGCAGGCGCAGGGACATGTCCAGCCGCGGCCGGTGCCAGCTCAGGCCATCTGCAGGCCTGGTCCGGTAGACGCTGCGCCAGTGCTCGCTGCCGCCGGGAGGATCGGTCGGGTCCATGGCCGGAGCTTACGCCCGGCCGGGGTCCTTCCGGACGCGGTCAGTCGAAGCGCAGGTGCTTGACCGACTTGCCGTGGCGGCGGATCAGGCGCAGGGCCTCGATGCCGATCTGGATGTGGCGCTCGACGAAATGTTCGGTGACCCGCAGGTCCGAGGCTTCGGTCTTGACGCCTTCGGGCACCATCGGCTGGTCGGATACCAGCAGCAGCGCGCCCGAGGGGATCGAATTGGCGAAACCCGCGGAGAACACCGTCGCCGTTTCCATGTCGATCGCCATGCAGCGCAACTTGCGCAGGTAGTCCTTGAACTCGGCGTCGTGTTCCCAGACCCGGCGGTTGGTGGTGTACACCGTGCCGGTCCAGTAGTCGTGGCCGAGGTCGCGAATCATCGTCGACACCGCGCGCTGCAGCGCGAAGGCCGGCAGCGCCGGCACTTCCGGCGGCAGGTAGTCGTTGCTGGTGCCTTCGCCGCGGATCGCGGCGATGGGCAGGATCAGGTCGCCCAGTTCGTTCTTTCGCTTGAGCCCGCCGCATTTGCCCAGGAACAGGCAGGCCTGCGGATTGATTGCCGACAGCAGGTCCATCACCGTGGCGGCGTTGGCGCTGCCCATGCCGAAGTTGATCAGGGTGATGCCGTCGGCGGTGGCACTGGGCATGGGCCGGTCGGTGCCGACGATCTTCGCGCCGGTGATGCGGGCGAAGGTGCCCAGGTAGCCGCTGAAGTTCGTCAGCAGCACGTGCTGCCCGAATTCCTCCAGCGGCACCCCGGTGTAGCGGGGCAGCCAGTTGCTGACGATCTCGTTCTTGTCTTTCATGTTTTCGTGATCCTTGTTTTGTTCTTTTTATCCGTATTGCCCGACCATTGTGCCATGCAGCTGGCCAGGGCCGGCTTCCTGCACTTGGCAAACCCGGGCCGCGCTGGCTAGGGTTGCCCGATAACCGGGGGAGATTCCTGATGCGACCACACCTGCGGGCCCGCCTGCTGGCCACCACCCTGCTTGCGCTTCCGGCCCTGGCGCCGGCGGCGGAAGCGCCCTTCGCGAGCACCTACTCACCCGTGGCTTCGGCCCCGGTGCTGATCACCGACGCGACCGTGCTCACCGGCGACGGCCAGCGCCTGGAGAACGCCGACGTGCTGATGCGCGACGGCAAGGTGGCCGCGGTCGGCGCCGACCTCGATCCCGCCGGCGCCACCGTCGTGGATGGCCGCGGCAAGTGGGTCACGCCGGGCATCATCGACGTGCATTCGCACCTGGGCGTGTACCCCAG
>CAXAYM010000443.1:0-1788 GCA_963973175.1 uncultured Arenimonas sp. | reverse complement strand
CCGCATCCGGACGCCCCAGGGGCCTGCCGCCGCGGATGGCGTCTTCCGGCGCGCTGACGACGTGGCCCGCCGGTGGTAGCTTGGACCTGAGCCGTCAGGCCGGCGCCTTCCCTTGAACGAGCGAGGAGATTTTCGATGAAGAAGCTTCTGGGCGTCTGTGCGGCCCTGGGCCTGCTGGCCGGCGCCGGACAGGCGCATGCGGCGCGCGACTATGTGTGGGCCGCCGGCTCCTCCACCGTCTTCCCCTTCGCCACCCGGGTGGCCGAGAACTACGGCCGCAAGACCGGCATGAAGGCGCCGAAGGTCGAGTCCCTCGGCACCGGCGGCGGCATCAAGCTGTTCTGCAGCGGGGTCGGCGACAACTACCCCGACATCGCCAACGCCTCGCGCCCCATGACCCAGGCCGAGTTCGACACCTGCGCGGCCAATGGGGTGAACGACATTGTCGAGCTGAAGGTCGGCTTCGACGGCATCGTCATCGCCGCTGACCGTAACGCGCCTGACTACGCCTTCCGCCTGCCCCAGCTCTATCTGGCGCTGGGCGCCAATGTGCTGCGCGGCGGCAAGTTCGTGCCCAACCCCTACACCAACTGGAACGAGATCGGCCCGGGCCTGCCTGACAACCGTATCCTGGTCTATGGCCCGCCGCCGACCTCGGGCACCCGCGACGCCTTTGTCGAACTGGGCATCGAGGCCTCGGCCCTGACCTATGCCAGCGCCCGGGCGCTGCGGGAGCGGGACTCCGACGAGTTCAAGCAGATGACCCACCCCTTGCGCCGGGAAGGCTGGGTCGACTCCGGCGAGAACGACAACGCCATCGTCCAGACCCTGACCAAGACCCCGGGCTCGCTTGGCGTGTTCGGCTATTCCTTCCTGGAAGAGAACGGCGACAAGGTGAAGGCCATGTCCATCGACGGGGTCGCCCCCACCGTGGCCACCATCTCCGAGGGGACCTATCCCCTGTCCCGCTCCATCTACATCTATGTGAAGAAGGCCCATGTGGGCGTGACCCTGGGCCTGCAGGAGTTCGTCAACGAGTTCGTCTCCGACGCCGCCACCGGCCGGGGCGGCTATCTGCAGAGCCGGGGGCTGATTCCGCTGCTGCCGCCCGAACACGAGGCGATGAAGTCAGCCGCCACCCAGATGACCGTCATGGGTCGGCCTGACTAAGTGGTGACCGGCGGGGCTCCGGCCCCGCCGAAACCTGCATCCCATGCCCCTGCAAGCCGATCTGAGCTGGCTGATCGCCGCCGTTCTGCTCGGCCCCTTTGTCGGCAGTTTCCTCGGCCTGATGAGCCTGAGACTGCCCGAAGGCCAGCCCGTGGCGCTGGCCCGCTCGGCCTGCCCATCCTGCGGCCGGACCCTGGGTCCGCTGGACCTGGTTCCCATCCTCTCGTTTGTCCTGCTGCGCGGACGGTGCCGGACCTGCGCCGCCTCGATCCCCAGTCGCTATCTGGCCCTGGAGCTGAGTTGCGCGGCGCTGGCCCTTTGGTCGATGCTGGTTCATCCCTCGGCCCAAGGATTTCTCGGCGCCCTGCTCGCCTGGCAACTGCTGCTGCTGGCCCTGCTGGACGCCGAGCACCTCTGGCTGCCGCGCATGCTGACCCTGCCGCTGATCGTGTCAGGCCTCGCTGTCGCGGCCGCGCAAGGGAGTCTGTTCGAGCACGCGCTCGGGGCCGGTCTTGGCTTCGCCGGCCTCAGCCTTCTGGCCCTCGCCTATCGCCGGCTGCGGGGCCGCGAAGGCCTGGGCGGCGGCGACGCCTATCTGCTGGCCGGAGGCGGCGCCTG
>CAXAYM010000442.1:0-1788 GCA_963973175.1 uncultured Arenimonas sp. | reverse complement strand
GTTCCGCGTCGTAGAGCTGCGTCAGGATCCTGTCGTCGTCCACTCCGGCGTTGATCGCGCCGTAATAAACGCGGGCACACCCCGCCACGACCAGGACGGAGGCGAGCAGCAGGGACGACAGGAGGCGTGGGCGCATGGGACAAGCCTGGGAGCGAAGGAGGGACTATCATGCGGGCCTGACCGTCTGGAGCGTGTCATGAGCCCCCCCGAAACGCCCGCCAGCCCCGACATCGACCGCCTTTACGCCGCCATTCCCGAACGCAATACCGGCGACTGCCTGCTGCGCACGATGCAGCAGCACCACGTGCAGCTCTCGACCATGGCCGACACCAAGGCCAACATCATCATCACGATGTCCTCGATCGTGCTGACGCTGGTGCTGGGACGCCTGAGCGACCCGATGCTGCGCAGCGCCTCGATCACCCTGGCGGTTTTCACCATGCTGGCCCTGCTGCTGGCGGTGCTGGCCGTGCTGCCCAAGTACCGGCCGCTGAAGCTGCAGGGCGACACCATCCCGCCCCAGTTCAACCTGATGTTCTTCGGCCATTTCGCCGAGCTCCCGCGCGAGCGTTTCCTCACCGAGATCGCCGGTGCGCTCAAGTCCGATGGTTCGGTCTACGAGACCATGGCGCGCGACACCTACGCGCTGGGTTATTACCTGGCGCACCACAAGTACCGCTACCTGCGCCTTTCCTACCTGTTTTTCCTCGGCGGGTTCCTGCTGGCCTGTTTCGTCCAGGGCTGGCAGCTCGTGGCAGGTTGAAGTGACGACGGTCGCCAACGCCATCCGCGAGGCTTCCGTTCGCCTGCATGGCAACGAAGCCCGCCTGGAGGCCGAACTCCTGCTCGCGCACGCGCTGCAGCGACCGCGCAGCTGGTTTTATGCCCACGCCGGCGACGTGCTCGATCCCGGCGAAACGCGCGCCTTCGATGCGCTGCTGCGCAGACGCGAAGGCGGCGAGCCGGTGGCGCAGATCACCGGCCATCGTGGTTTCTGGTCGCTGGAACTGGCGGTCACGCCGGACACGCTGATTCCGCGGCCCGAAACCGAGCTGCTGGTGGAGCTGGCGCTTGAACGCCTGCCGGTGGCGGAAATGGGCCAGGTGCTCGACCTCGGCACCGGCACCGGGGCGATCGCGCTGGCGATCGCCAGCGAACGTCCCCTGGTGGACGTCAGCGCGGTGGACGTGAGCGAAGCGGCGCTGGCGGTGGCGCGCGCCAACGCGGCCGCGGCCGGGCTGCCGCTGCGCCTGCTGCAGGGCGACTGGTTCGAACCGGTCGCCGGCGACGTCTATCGCATGATCGTGTCCAATCCGCCCTACATCCCCGAAGGCGATCCGCACCTGGAGCAGGGCGACCTGCGCTTCGAACCCCGTTCGGCCCTGGCCTCCGGCGCCGACGGCCTGGACGCCATCCGGCTGATCGCCGGCAAGGCGCCGACCCACCTGCTGCCCGGCGGCTGGCTGCTGGTCGAACATGGCCACGACCAGGGCGCGGCGGTGCGCGCGCTGTTCCAGGCCCAGGGTTTCGCCAGGGTGGAAACCGCCCGCGACCTCGAGCGGCGCGAGCGGGTGACGCGCGGGCAATGGCCGGGCTGAAGGGACGTTTCAGTCGGCTAGTCGGACCTCGACCCGCCGGTTGAGCGCGCGTCCGGCCTCGGTGGCGTTGTCGGCCACCGGGCGGCTCTCACCCAGGCCTTCGGACTGCAGGCGCTTGCCGTCGATGCCCTCCTGCGCGAGCCAGGCCACCACCGAAGCGGCGCGCCGTTCCGACAGGGCCTGGTTGTAC
>CAXAYM010000441.1:0-1792 GCA_963973175.1 uncultured Arenimonas sp. | reverse complement strand
GAGGCGGCTGGCGACAAAGGTCGGAGCGACCAACGCCCCCAGCACGAGGCCGCCTACGGGTAGGGCTCGTGTGACGACGCGGGTCAGTACGAAGTCAGTGACAGGCGCCTCTTCGGCGCGTTCACAGGCTCCAGTGGGGAGGGTCTGAATCATGTCCGGTTCCTTGCACGGTTCCGCAGGCGCAGGATGGCGGCGGCGAGGCCCAGGGCCACGGCTGCGACCTCCAGCAGCGCGCCGTTCTTGAGGCTGGCAACGAACCACGAGTCCTTGTTGGCCTGCCCGTAGGCCACGGCCTGGAGTTGCGGCGAGACGGGCTCCGTCGCGGGCAGCGGCTGGACCTGGGGGTCAGGGGTGTGCGGCATCATCGAGAGGCTCCCAGCGCCCGCTGGAGGGCGTCTACCCAGGTCCAGCGGGTCAGTCGTCGTCGGCTAACGTGGGGAGCGCGAGGGCGCCCCTGAGCCGTCTTGCACGCCACGCCCGGCAGCGCCCCACAACGGGGGCACCGGGCGAAGTGCGGAAGTTCACCGTGGCGTGCCATTAGTCCCTCAAGTTCATCGGACCCAGACGTAGGGAAGGACCCGGGCAGAGAACGAGTACCCTTCCCGCCGCACGCGATCACGGGGGATCACGTTGTAGGCTCGCGCGGAGAACTCGTACCCACGGGGGTAGCCGGGCCGTGCGGCCGTTACCTTCATGCGGATCTGGCTGGGGTCGTCGGGATCGCGGGACAACGCCTTCACCGGGATCAAGTCGCGCATGCTGTCGTAGAACGCGAGTTGCGGCAGATCGTAGGTGGGCGCGTGCTCGGCGGCGTGACCGGCGGCACGGCCGGCGGTGCCGATGTAGGAGACGGCGCCGATGACGGCGAGGGGGATCAACTTGTTCATGTCACGCTCCTGCAGCGTCGCTTCTTGCCGCGCTTGGTGCAGGACAGGCCCTCTAGCGGATCGAGCTTCCACTTGCGGGCGGTCCTGGCGAAGATGATCTTCACGTCGGCCTGGGTCAGGTTGCCGGCGTTCAACTGCTGGACGGCGTAGCCTCGCGCAGCGCGGGCACGCTTGATCGTGTCCATCGGGTAGCCCCCGACGCCGGAAAGCTCCGGGTGCGCGCGGCGGTACCGGGCGCTGGCCTTGCTCCAGGGCAGGGCCATCTTGCTCGATCCCATCGAACGACGCTGTGACGTGGTAGGCGCCCGGCGACCGCGAAGGGAACCGCCCCGGGCGCTGTACGCCTTCCACTCCCGAAGTTCTTTTGCGTATGCCTGGGCCTGGGCCTTGGTAAGGAACGAACGAACTTCACGGCGGTTGGCCCGCGCCTCGCTGTCGATTGAGTCGACAACCCACTCACCATCGGGGAAGCGGTCGAACGACTTGTAGACGGCTACTTCAAAGCGGCCTTCCGCCCGGTGGCCTGCTGGCGACTGCACGAGCGCGTTTCGTACACCGAATCGCGCGCTGTTGCCCTCAGGCACCAGACCCCGGCTGGGGCTGAACCGAAGGGCCTGGGCGACGCTGTGGAGCCTGTCAGACCCGCTGGCGACGTAGTTCTCTGCCCAGGGCATTAGCCGCCGGTCGCGAGGCAGATTGTTGAGGATCGCGTCCGCGTCCTCGCGCATCTGCTCTGCGGCGGCGCGCACCATGTAGTTGGCATCGCGGCCCGCCGTCGCGCGCCGGCCTACCTTGATCGCCTGCCCCACGGCCAGGGTCGCAACGGTGGCACCGAACGCTGTCGCGGCGGGCTTGGTGAGGGTGCTGAACATGGCTACTTCCGCCGGGGCATCATCCGGGTCATG
>CAXAYM010000440.1:0-1800 GCA_963973175.1 uncultured Arenimonas sp. | reverse complement strand
GGCTGGGCAAGATCGAGGTGGGGTACGAATCGCAGGGGCCAAACTGGACCCTGTCGGTGGCCGACAATGGGGTCGGCATGCCCAAGGACGCCGCCAGTTCAACCCCGGGGCTTGGGACAAGCATTGTGGACGCCCTGGCCAACCAGCTGGACGCCACGGTGATCGTTGCGGAGGCCCATCCCGGCACCATCGTCTCGGTGGCGCACGTCGAGGGTGAAGGTGGCGCCAAGGGCGATGTGCGCGTCGCGCGCCCGACCTCGGCGATCTAGCTTTCCAGGGTCAGACCCTTCGGCCCTTTGCGCCCCTGCGTCACCCTGCCGTCCATGCGGCGCCGCTCAAGGTTCGGTTTGCGCGCGCCCTGACCCCCTGACATGCTCCGAAAAAAGCACGGGGAAACGGCATGGGGTTCGATGCGATCGTTGTCGGCTCAGGGATCAGCGGCGGCTGGGCGGCCAAGGAGCTTTGCGAGCGGGGGCTGAAGGTCCTGATGCTGGAGCGCGGGCCACATATCGAGCACGGCGCCGACTACAGCCATGATCTGGCCGCTCAGCTGCGCCGCCGTGAGGATCAGGTGCCGGTGGATGAGCGGGAACTGCACCATCCCTACTATCCCGGCGTCAGCTACGCCCTGTTCAACTCCAACCGGAAGTTCTGGGCCAGCGACCATGACCACCCCTACGAGACGGTCCCGGGCAAGCCCTATCGCTGGATCCGCGGCTATCACCTGGGCGGGCGCTCGATCACCTGGTGGCGGCAGTCCTACCGGCTGGCGCCGCAGGACTTCGAGTCCAACCTCAAGGACGGGCACGGGGTAGACTGGCCCATCCGCTATGAGGACCTCGCCCCCTGGTATGACCATGTGGAGGCCTTCGCCGGGGTCTCCGGCGACTATGACGAAATCGAGCAGCTGCCCGACGGGGACTTCCTGCCGCCCTATCCGATGAATGTGGTGGAGGAGGCGGCCAAGGCGGCCATCGAGCAGGCCTTTCCTGGCCGCCGGATGATCATCGGCCGGGCCGCCCAGCTGTCGCGGGTGACCAAGGTCCACCAGGATCTGGGCCGCGGCCGCTGCGAGCAGCGGATGCGCTGTGTCCATGGCTGCCCCCTGGGGGGCTATTTCTCGACGCTGGCGGCCACCCTGCCGGCGGCGCGCAAGACCGGCAATCTGACGGTGATGACCGACACCATCGTCACGGCCGTCGAGTACGACCCCGCCACGGGCCGCGCCACCGGCGTGCGCACGGTCGATCGGCTGACCAAGGCTGGTCAGGTCTTCGAGGCCAAGATCATCTTCCTCAACGCTTCGACCATCGCGACGGCGGCGATCCTGCTCAATTCGCGCTCCGACGCCCATCCGAGGGGGCTGGCCAATGGCAGCGACCAGGTCGGCCGCAACCTGATGGACCATGTGAGCTGCGAGAGCATCACGGGCCGTTATCCCGGCTTCAACGACGTGCACGACCCGGCCGACCGGCCGACGGGAATCTACATCCCGCGCTACGCCCAGATCACCGAGCAGGAGAAGCCCTATCTGCGGGGCTTTGGCATGCAGGGCGGGGCCGGGCGCACCCGGCGGATCGAGGCCCGGGCCATGGGCGGCGCCGAGCGGGAGGAGGCCGGCGGCGGCAAGCCCTGGTCCATGGCGCTGACGCCCTTTGGCGAGGTGCTGCCTTATGCTGAAAACCGGGTCACCCTGTCGGCAAAGCGGACCGACCAGTGGGGCGCGCCGGTGCCGGTGATCGACGCGGCCCACGGGCGCAACGAGCAGGTGATGATGCGTGAGGCCGCCCGGGACGCCTA
>CAXAYM010000439.1:0-1822 GCA_963973175.1 uncultured Arenimonas sp. | reverse complement strand
GCCTGGCCAAGGTGGCCAAGTTGGCCGGCGCACCCGGCGCGGCCTTGGCCGGCGTCGTCTGCACGTTGCGCATCGGGGATCCGGTCGTAGCCGGGCAACCGCTGTACACCGTGCACGCCCAGTCCCCCGGCGAGCGCGACTACGCCTTGGCCTACGCCCAGACCCACACCGACATCCTGTCCCTGGAGACCCCATGAGCCGCGTGCTGATCCCCTTTCCCGATTTGCAGCCGCTGGCGGTGGATTTGGCGGCGCGTTTGAACGCCCGCGTGGCACCCGTGGGCTGGCGCCGGTTCCCCGACGGGGAATCGCTGGTGACGCTCGACCCCCAACTCAGCGGAGTCGACGTGGTGGTGGTGGCCGGCCTGAGGAACGTGGACTCGGTGGCGCTGGCGCTGCGCTTTGTCGCCGAGACCGCCCGCGAGCTGGGCGCCCGTTCGGTCGGCCTGGTCGCCCCGTACCTGCCCTACATGCGCCAGGACACGCGCTTTCATCCCGGCGAAGCGATCAGCGCGCCGATCTTTGCCCGCTTCCTGGAGCAAAGCGTCGACTGGCTGGTGACGGTCGATCCACACCTGCACCGCAATCCGCGCCTGGACGGATTGTTCTCGATCCCCACCCGCCACGTGGCGGCGGCACCGGCCATGGCGGCCTGGGTGCAGGCCAACGTCCCCGACGCGATCTTGATCGGCCCCGACAGCGAGTCGGCGCAATGGGTCGGCGATATCGCCGCGCGAGCGCAGGTGCCGTTCCAGGTGCTGGCCAAGATCCGGGAGGGGGATCGCGCAGTGCGTGTCAGCCTGCCCGACCCCATTGCCGCCCGCGGCCGTACGCCGGTGGTGGTCGATGACATCGTCTCCTCGGGCCACACGATGATCGAAACCCTCAAGCATCTGGCCACGCTGGGATTGCCCCCCGCGACCTGCCTGGTCACCCACGCGGTGTTCTCCGAAGACGCCTACGAACGCCTGCTGACTGCGGGCGCCCAGCGCGTCGTCAGCACCGACACCATTGCCCACCCGGCCTGCAATGCCATTGGGATGGCACCGCTCCTGGCCGTGGCCTGCGAGGCGCTGCTTGCCGAGCGCACACCGTCGCTGGCCGCCCCGTGATGCGCGCTGCCCCCATCCCCGCCTGCGCCTTGGAGATCCGATGAACGACCTAACCTGTCCCGCCAGCGCCCTGAGCGCCATTGACCAGCACCGGATTGACCAGCTGGCCCGGAGCTACGCGCAGGCCGATCCGGCCTTCGCCGCTTGGGCCGCGGGCTATGGCGTCATCGCACACACCCCGCTCACCCAGTTGCGCGTGCGTGCGATGATCGAGGAACTGGTCGCAACCGGTGCTCTGCCTGACAGCGCGGCGGGTTACCGGCGCCTGAGCGCCGCCGATCGCGTGGCCAGCGCCGGCATGTGGCTGGTCGCACACATGACCTACGCCCGGCGGGTCCGCCTGGACGGCGCGCCGTTGGAGGCCGAGGACTTCAAGCCGCAGCCCGAAGGCCATACCGGCGGCGCGTTGAACATGGTGCCGGCCTACACCGGTTACCTGGCGATGAATGCGCTCGATGGCCGGACCCGCGCCTGGATGATGGGCCAGGGCCACTGCGTGGCGGCGATCGATGCGCTCAACGTGATCGTCGACAACATGAGCCCGGCGCATGCGGCCCGCTATGGCCTGGATGAGCCGCGGCTGGCGCGATTCGTGGGCGACTTCTACTCCTATGCGCTCACGCCCGAGGGGCGGCCGGCCTCGCCGCTGGGCTCGCACGTCAACGCCCACACCGCCGGCGGCCTGCAGGAAGGCGGCTATCTGGGCTTTGC
>CAXAYM010000438.1:0-1823 GCA_963973175.1 uncultured Arenimonas sp. | reverse complement strand
GTCCTCGACGGCCGGGAAGTCGTTGGCGGGCAGGGTGGCCAGCGTGAACCGGCTGCGTCCGGCCTGCACCGTCACCTTCTCGCCGGACTGGCTGATCGTGACCTTGCTGCCGTCGGGCAGGGCCCTGACGATCTCGAAGAGTTTGCGCGCCGGGATCGTGGTTTCACCCGTCTGGGCGTCGTCCACCTCGGTGCGGGCGATCATCTCGACTTCCAGGTCGGTCCCGGTCATGGACAGTTTGTTGTCCTCGACCGTGACCAGCAGGTTGGCCAGCACCGGCAGCGTCTGCCGGCGTTCGACCACGTTCACGACCTGCTGAAGGGGTTTGAGCAGAACTTCTCGCGTCAGGCTGAAACGCATGCGATTCCCCAAGCTCCAATGAGTGGATAAATCAAAAACTGGTGGTGGTAGTGTCGCGAAAATCGCGGGATAACACTTCCAACTGATTGTTTTAAAAGGAAAAACAAGTGGTGCCAAGTCTGTGCGCGGTGGGCTTGGGATCCTGTGGAAACCTGTGGATTGTTTTTCGCCCCTGGAATTGCCCCCAACTTATCCACAGTCCGCCACGGGGTGGGTTCCACGGCGGCGTTCCACGTCATTCACTCAGTTTGCGCAGCAGCTTTTCCCAATCCTCGCGCAGCTTGCCGTCGATCTCGCGCAGTTCGCGCATCACCTTGCAGGCGTGCATCACGGTGGTGTGGTCGCGGCCACCGAAGGCATCGCCGATTTCCGGCAGGCTGTGCTCGGTCAGTTCCTTGCTCAGGGCCATCGCCATCTGCCGCGGGCGCGCCAGCGAGCGCGTCCGCCGCTTCGACAACAGGTCCGCCATGCGCAGCTGGTAGTAGTCTGCCACGGTCTTCTGGATGTTGCTTATCGAGACGGCCTGCTGCTGGGCCCGCAGCAGGTCGCGCAGGGTTTCCTGGGCGAATTCCACCGTGATCGGCCGGGCCATGAAGTTCGACCGTGCCGCCAGCGTGTTCAGGGCGCCCTCGAGGTCGCGCACGTTCGAACGCATGCGCTTGGCGATCAGGTAGGCCACGTCCTCGGGCAGGCGCACGGAGCGTTCGGCGGCCTTGGCGGTGAGGATGGCGGCGCGGGTTTCGAAATCGGGCGGTTCGATCGCCACGCTCAGGCCCCAGGTCAGGCGGGTCTTGAGCCGGGTCTCGAGGTTCTCCACCTCGCGCGGGTAGCGGTCGCAGGTCAGGATGATCTGCTGCTTGCCGTCGAACAGCGCGTTGAAGGTGTGGAAGAACTCTTCCTGGGTGGTGTTCTTGCCGGCGAAGAACTGGATGTCGTCGATCAGCAGCGCATCCACCTGCTGGAACTGGCGCTTGAACTGGTCCATCGACTTCTCCTGCAGCGACTTCATCATCGCGCTGAAGAACTGTTCCGAACGCAGGTAAAGCACCCGCATGCCCGGGTTGTTGCGCCGCATGAAGTTGCCGGCCGCATACATCAGGTGGGTCTTGCCCAGGCCCGATCCGCCATAAAGCAGCAGCGGGTTGTAGGCCTTGCCCGGGTTCTGGGCCACCTGCAGGGCGGCCGCGCGGCCCAGCTGGTTGCTGCGACCCTCGACGAAGTTCTCGAAGGTGTAGTGGGAATCGAGGTTGCCGGTGAACTCCGCACCGCCGGCGGCGCGCGGACGTCCGGGCGAGGCCTGGGCGGCGGCAGCCGGGCTGGCCGGCGCCCGCTGCATCGAACCCACGGCCAGGGCCACCGCGGCGGGCGCACCGGCGAAGTGCGCCACCAACTCGCGGATCCGGGCCAGGTAGTGCTCGCGCACCTGGTCGACCACGAATTCGTTCGGGGCGCAGAGGGTCAGG
>CAXAYM010000437.1:0-1832 GCA_963973175.1 uncultured Arenimonas sp. | reverse complement strand
CGTCGTCCAGGGCCCGGCGCAGTCGGGCGGTGGCCTCGGTCGGACGACGGGGCGTGCCCAGGCCGTCCATGATCGACACGCCCGGGTCGTCCAGGATTTCCGCGCGCAGCTGCAGGCCGTGACGGGCCAGCACGGGCGCCAGTTCGGCGCGCCGCCGGCGCAGGTCGTTGAGCGTGGACCGGAACGCGTGTTCGCACACCCGCTGCCGCGAGGAGTAGCTGAAGACGTTGGTGAAGAACATCTCGCCGTCGTCCTCGTTGGGCTCGAACACCACCTGGTCCACGTCCGGGTACTGCTCGGCGTATTTTTCCAGGCCCACGCGCATGCGCGATTGCAACAGGGTGCGGAAGGTCTGCGACAGCACGACCGGCAGTCCGCCCTCGCTGATCATGTTCATGCCTTCCGGCGGCCGGCCGGCGGTCTTGGCGTTGAAGGGCACGAAGGGATTGACGCCCAGCATCAGGTCGATGCCGTGGTCGAGCACGGTCGAGGCATGCATCGTGCGGCGCAGGGCGCCGTCGACGAAATGATGGCCGCGGATGTCCACCGGCGGATACAGGCCCGGCAGGGCCGAGCTGGCCTGGACCGCGCGCGAGATGCTGACGTCGTCCCAGCCCGGGCCGCCGAATCGCACCGCCTCGCCGCTGTCGAGATCGACCGCGACGACGTAGAGCTTGGCGGCAAGCTCCCGGAAATCATTGCTGCGCCCCCGCATCGTGAACACCTTGCGCAGGAAGGCTTCGATACCGCGGTTGTCGAACAGGCCGGTCGGGATGACCTCGCTGAAGCGGCCCACCAGTTCGCTCAGGTGCGAGCCGGTCGGGTCGGTGAGCAGGTCCTTCCACCAGTCGAAGGCCAGGCGCGGCACCGCGGACGCACGGCGCACGTATTCCATGAAGGCCGGGCGCAGGAACATCTGCGGGTGGAACTTCACCTGGTCGCTGTCGCCGCTGATGAAGATCCGGCACATCTCGGCGGTGTCGAGGCGGTTGGCCAGGCCCGCGGCGAGGAAGGCGCCGGAGCTGACGCCGACGTAAACCTCCAGCCGGGTCAGGTCCAGGCCGTCGATGGCGACGTCCAGCGCCCGCAGGGCACCGAGTTCGTACATGCCGCCGATCGGCCCGCCGCCGGCGATGGCCAGGCCGATGCGACCCTGGCTGGGCGGTCGGCGCTTCCGGGCGGGCTGCAGAACGAGCATGCTAGGGGGACACTCCTTGATGGCGCGGCGATTGTAGCCGCATGACGACCCTGCCCAGTGTGAACCGTTTCCGTTTCCCGGTCCCCGCCGCGGGGGCCACCCGATGAGCCAGGCCCTGCTGCGCGAGCGCCTGGCGAAGCGACTGGCCTGGCAAAAGGCCGTCAACGACCCGGTGCGCGAGCCGCGCAACCGGCTGCCGCAGCTGCCGGCCCTGCAGGCCTGGCAGGCCCGAAGGCTGTCGGAGAGCTTCACCGACTTCAAGGACAACGCCCGGATGCGGCCGGCGGCGGAGTTTTTCCTGACCGACCTCTACGGCGAGAAGGATTTCTCCGGGCGCGACCGCGACGTCGCCCGGGTGATGCCGATGATGTCGCGCCTGCTGCCCGACAGCCTGCTGGTTGCCGCGGCCGATGCCATCGGCCTGGCGGTGCTCAGCCACGCCTTCGACCTGCGCATGGCCGAACAACTGGCTGGCCGCCGGCGCCCGGAGGCCCCGGTGACGCTGGCCGACTACGGCGAGGCCTACCGGGCCGTCGGCTGTCCGCGGCTGCGGCGCCGGCAGATCGAACTGATCCTCGGCGTGGGCTGGACCCTGGACGCGGCGGTGAAGAAACACGGCGTCTACAAGATCCTG
>CAXAYM010000436.1:0-1845 GCA_963973175.1 uncultured Arenimonas sp. | reverse complement strand
CCGCCCGGGCGCCCAGCCACAGGGCCAGCGCGAGCAGCAGCCAGCGGCCCGGCTTGCGCCCGCCGCCGGCCCGCCGCGTGCCGCGACCGCCCACTCAGCGCGTTCCGACGGTCACCGTGGCCGGGCTGGCGCGACCGGTACCCCGCAGCTCGGGGCGGTACATGTCCTCGGCCTGCGGTGGCGGCAGCGCATAGGTGCCCGGCGTCACCGCCCGCACCAGGTAGAACAGGTGCGCGGCCTGCCCGGGATACAGCTTCAGCGCCGCCACGTAGCGGTCGTCGCGGTATTCCTCGTGCGCCAGCTCGGCGGCGAAGCCGCGCTCGGACAGCGTGATGCCATTGATCGTCACCCCGCTCCACTGCTCGGGGTCACTGAGGTTGAGGTTTTCGATCTCCAGGCCCGCGGCCAGGCGATCGACCACCAGCGCGTCGGGCATGGCCTCGCGGGCCTCGATGCGAAGCGCCGCCACCAGCACCTGGCCCTCGCGCAGCGGCCCGGGTTTCCACTCACTGCCGTCGGGGTTGTGCCAACTGCGCACGATACTGATCGCGCTGTCGTCGAACGCCGGCGGTCGACGCGGGATGCCGGCGACATCGAGGATTCCGAAGACCGGCGCTTCCGACATCGCGGTGAAGCGCACCCCGGCCGCTAGCGCGTCATGGTCGAGGCTGCGTACGTGCAAGCGGTCCGGGGTCAGCGCGACGGTTTCGCCGCCGGCCACGAGCGTGCCGGAGAACGTGCGTTCGCCGTCCAGCGCCAGCTGCTTCCCGAGGCGGGCCAGGGCGATCTGCTCGCGCGTGCTGTACCAGGCCGGGCTGCCGCTACCGCGCGCCTGCAGGTCGCGGGAAAGGGCCAGCAGCTTCTGGTCCTGGCCCGGCGCGTCGCGCCCGTGTTCGCGCAGCAGGGCCAGCACCAGGGCCTGGTCGCTGACGTCGCTGCCGTAGTCGCCCAGCCAGCGCGGCCGCTGCGATTGCTTGGCCAGGCCTTCGCGGATGGCGACGTCGCCCCGGGCGACGTCGCCCTGCAGCGACAGCGCCAGGCCCAGCTGCACCAGCGGTAGGCCGGTCAGGCTGTTCTTCCGCTGGTTGTCGTGCAGCACGCGCAGGGTGCCCAGCGGCGCGCGGTTGAGGCGGGCCAGCACCAGGCCCGCATGCGCCTGGTAGGCGAAACGCAGGTGATCGGAGTGGTCGTAGGCATAAAACGGCAGGCCACCCGACAGCAGGTCCTCGTTGAGCCGCTCCAGCGACTTCTGCAGCATCGCGTCGGGCACCGCGAAGCCGGCGTCGCGCGCGGAGAGCAGGAAGCCGGCGATCGCGGGCGTGAGTATCGGCGAGGTGTCGCTCCCGCCCCACATCAAGAAGTGGCCGCTGTCGGCCTGCAGCGCCGCCAGGCGGCTGATGCTGGCCTCGAGCCGGCGTCGCCGTTCGTCCTGGGCCAGCCCCGTCACGCCGAGGCCGGCGGCGGTGTCCTGGTCGAGCAGCAGGGCGGCGTGGCCGCGGCTCAGGGTCTGTTCGGCGCAGCCATAGGGATACTCGAGCAGGTCGTGCAGCGCCTGCGCGAAAGGCACCGGCGGCTGTGCGGCCAGCGTGAGCCGGGCCGACACGGTGGCCGGCATCAGGCCCTCGGCCAGCGCGGCATCCAGCGACAGCGTCGCGCCCGGCGCCACCGACTGCGCGCGCGAGCGAGCCACGGATCCCCAGGCCGGTCGCACCGGCAGGTCGAACTCCCGGTTGACCTCGTGGCCGCCCCCGGTGACCCGGAGCGTGAGCAGGCCGACGCCGACGCCTTCGGTGGCCTCAAGCGCAAAACTCAGCGTGTCGCGCGCCTCCGGCGCGAGGGACAGCT
>CAXAYM010000435.1:0-1846 GCA_963973175.1 uncultured Arenimonas sp. | reverse complement strand
GGCATCGGCATCCGCGACCAGGACGCGGTTCACTTCCTGCAGGTCGCTGATGTCGATGGTGCCGCCGGCCTGCTTCAGGCGCAGGACGTTGACCAGGAAGGCATGGCGGGCGCGGGCGTACTCGCGCTGGGCCTGGAACAGCGACTGCTGGGTGATCAGCACGTCGACGATGGTGCGGGTGCCGACCTCAAGACCGGCTTCGCTGGCCTCGTAGGCGGCCCGGGCGGACACCACCGACAGCCGGCGTGCCTCGACCTCGGCCGCGCCGGCGCCCAGCGAACGCTCGGCGTTGCGGGTCTGGCGGACCACGGCGCGACGCTCCTGTTCCAGCTGGTCGGTGGCGATGTCGCGGAAATGCACGGCCTGGCGCACGCCCGACTGGGTGGCACCACCGGCGAACAGCGGGACGCTCAGGGTGAGGCCGACGCGGGTGGTCTGCGCCGAGTTGTCGAAGCTGTTGCTGCCGGGCGTCGGCGAGAAGATGTCGTTGCTGCCGTCGCCGTCGCCGTCGGAGTAACCGGCAGTGAGCGCCAGCGAAGGCAGGTGGCCCGAGCGGGCGGTGCCGATGTCCTTTTCCGCGGCGGCCACGGCCAGCTCGCGCGCCAGCAGGGTCGGGTTGTACTCCATGGCGATCGCGACCCAGTCCTGCTCGAGCAGGCCTTCGGGGACCTCGGGCACGTAGTCCGGGGCCAGGCCCTGCAGGTTGTTTACCTGCGTGCCGGTGATCTCGGCCAGCGCTTCGCGGGCATCGTCCAGGGCATTGGCCGCGGCGATGGCGTTGGCGCGGGCGGTGTCGAACCGGGCGCGGGCCTCGTGCACGTCGGTGATCGGGGCCAGGCCGACTTCCAGTCGCTTTTCGGCCTGGTCGAGCTGGCGCTTCACCGAACGCTCTTCGGCGCGCGAGGACGCCAGGGTCTCGATGGCGGTGAGCACGTTGAAGTAGGCATCGGCCACGCGTACCACCAGGGCGTCCTGGGCGGCCTCGTATTCGGCCTCGACCTGGCCGGCGCGGGCGCGGGCGGCGCCCAGGCGGGTGTAGTTGCCGAAGTCGAAGATGCTCTGGCGCAGGCTAATGCCCCAGCCGGAGTTGGTGTTTTCGCTGCTCGATTCCGACGGCGGCTGCACCACCGTGCCGAAGGCCTGGGAGCCGCTGGAGTCGGTTTCGGTGCGCGAGTAGGTGACGTCGCCGCTGAGCTGGGGCAGCAGTGCGGCCCGCGACTGCACCACGCCTTCGTCCTGCGCGAAGCTGCGCGACTCGGCCGCGGACAGCACCGGGTCACTCTGGCGGGCCATTTCGTAGGCGTCCATAAGGTCCGCGGCCGAAACGCTGCCGGCGGTGGCGGCGAGCAGGATGGCGGAGGCGAGGGGATGAAGGCTCAGGCGCATGGGATGGGTCCTGGTATCAAAGGGTGAACTGCGAGGCCGGCTCGGCGCCGTGCAGGTAGGGCACGTCGGTTTCGAACAGGCTTTCGCGGTGGAAGCCGTCGCCGTGGCGCGTGATCAGCAGTGCTTCCTGCACCGGTGACTGGCCGTGGATGACGAAGAGGCGGCCGCCGGGCTTGAGCCAGGCGCCGAAACGGTCCGGGTCGGTGGCCACGGCGCCGGTGATGCAGATGGCGTCGAACTGGCGGCCCGGGTTCCAGGTGAAGACGTCGGCGGTTTCGATCCGCACGTTGGTGACGCTGTCGGCGACCAGGCGGGCGCGGGTGCGCTCGACGAAGTCGGCGTGGCGGTCGATGCTGGTGACGTCGCGCGCCAGCTCGGCCAGGCAGGCGGTGATGAAACCCGAGCCGGTGCCGACCTCCAGCACGTCGTCGCCCGGGGTGATCGCCATGGCCTGCAGCAT
>CAXAYM010000434.1:0-1846 GCA_963973175.1 uncultured Arenimonas sp. | reverse complement strand
CCGCCGGCCGCCGCCACGGGCAGCAGCAGGAACAGCCAGGCCAGTTCAGACATGGTCTTCCTGACCGGGGGCGGTGGGCGGTGCGGCGGGTTTGTCGCGACGCAGGCGGTGGCGCAGCGGCCAGATCACCGACGCGGTGAGCACGAAGCCGGCCAGCACGGCGCCGGCCAGCACGGCCAGCAGCAGGCTGGTGCCCAGGGAAAGTGCCTGGATCTGCCAGAGGCCCAGGTCGATGCTGACGGGCTCGCGGTTGAGCGCGCCGAAAAGCACGCCGAACACGACGAACAGCAGTGCGAGCAGGGCCTTGATCAGTCGCATGCGCGGAATTCCCGTTCCCAGTCGGCGGCAAGCTTAGCCGATCCGGGCCGGTGGCCTCAGCCTTCGGCGTGCGGCGTGGGGGTGTTGCTGGAAGCGACGGCAGCCACGGGCGCGTTGCGCGCGTTGACCCGGTCGCGGAGTTCCTTGCCCGGCTTGAAGTGCGGGACATACTTTCCGGGCAGGGCCACGGATTCGCCGGTCTTGGGGTTGCGGCCCAGGCGCGGCGGGCGGAAGTGCAGCGAGAAGCTGCCGAAACCGCGAATCTCGATGCGTTCACCCTGGGTCAGCGCGCTGCTCATCATCTCGAGCAGGGTCTTCACGGCCAGGTCCACGTCGTCGGCCTTGAGATGCGCCTGGCGCCGCGACAGCACCTCGATCAATTCGGACTTGGTCATCTCCGGGCGATCCCTCGGTCTTCTTGGGGTGGCGGCGTGGCCCGGGAAACCCGGGCCACGCGCCGGTACTGCAATGGGGCTTATTCGCCCTTGTTCAGCTGTTCACGCAGCAGCGCGCCGAGCTTGGTGGTGCCGGCGGCCGCGTCGGAGGCCTTGTTGACCTCGGCCAGGGAGTCGGCCAGCTCGGCCTCGTCCTTGGCGCGGATCGACAGCTGCATGGTGCGGCCCTTGCGGTCCATGCCCATGAACTTGGCTTCGACGGCGTCGCCCACCTTCAGGTAGGTCGTGGCGTCGTCGACACGCTCCTTGGCGATGTCGTTGGCGCGCAGGTAACCCTCGACGCCACCCTCGAGCTCGATCGTGGCACCGCGGGCATCGACTTCCTTGACCACGCCATTGACGATGCTGCCCTTCTGGGTGCCCGCCATGTACTGGCCCACCGGATCCTGCTCGAGCTGCTTGACGCCCAGCGAGATGCGCTCGCGCTCGGGGTCCACGGCCAGCACGACGGCTTCGAGGTTGTCGCCCTTCTTGAAGTTGCGCACGACGTCTTCGCCGGTGGTGTTCCAGGAGATGTCGGACAGGTGCACCAGGCCGTCGATGCCGCCGTCCAGGCCGATGAAGATGCCGAAGTCGGTGATCGACTTGATCTGGCCGGAGACCTTGTCACCCTTCTTGTGCAGGGCCGAGAAGGCCTCCCACGGGTTCGGGGTGCACTGCTTGATGCCCAGCGAGATGCGGCGACGCTCGCCGTCGACGTCCAGCACCATCACTTCGAGCTCGTCGCCCAGCTGGACGACCTTGGACGGGTTGACGTTCTTGTTGGTCCAGTCCATCTCGGACACGTGCACCAGGCCTTCGACGCCCGGCTCGATCTCGACGAACGCGCCGTAATCGGTGACGTTCGAGACCTTGCCGAACAGGCGGGCGCTGGTCGGGTAACGACGGGCGATGTTGTCCCAGGGATCGTCGCCCAGCTGCTTGAGGCCCAGCGAAACGCGGTTGCGCTCGCGGTCGAACTTCAGGACCTTGACGTCGATCTCGTCGCCAACGTTGACGATCTCGGACGGATGCTTGATGCGCTTCCAGGCCATGTCGGTGATGTGCAGCAGACCGTCGATGCCGCCCAGGTC
>CAXAYM010000433.1:0-1861 GCA_963973175.1 uncultured Arenimonas sp. | reverse complement strand
CGGCGCCGCCGGCGGAACCCGCGCCCGTACCGTCACCTGCGCCGCCCGCGGCACCGCCGGCGGGTGTCCGCGAGCACGTGCGCGTGGATGAGGTGCTCGAGCAGTTGCAGGCGGGCCGGGTCCAGGAGGTTGTCCCGAAGCTGCCGGCGGTGATCGGCCGCCTGTTGCCGCTGCTGCGGCTGCTCGGTCCCAACCAGCGCAAGCAGCTGATCGAGTTCCTGCAGAAGTAGAGCCGGGCCCTATCCGATCGGGCGCGTCGCGCCGGACACACGTACGGACGAACCCGGTTCCGGGCCGATGCTCACCCGAAGCCGGGAAGGCAGGCCCATGTCCTGCCCTTGCAGGATCTCGATGGCGCCGCCATGCGGCCATCCGAGGTCGCGCAGTGCCCCGCCCAGGGCGGCGGCCGCGGCGCCGGTGGCCGGATCCTCGAAAACGCCGCCGACCGCAAAGGCATTGCGCGCGTGGAAACATCGTGGCGTCACCGCCAGCACCAGGGCGATGGTGGTGAGGCCGGCTTGCGTCATCACCGCACGACCGGCGTCGAGGGGGTAGTACATGCCGGCCAGCTGGCTGCGGTCACGCAGGGCCAGCAGCAGGTGGTCGGCGCCCGCGTGCATCAGGGTTGGCGGCAGCCTTGGGTCAAGGTCCTGGGGCGCGAGGCCGAACAGTGACAGGGCAGCATCGGCCAGCGCCGGGTCGGCGGCCTGGCTGCGCGTCGGCGGCGACTGCAGGGCAGCCAATACCTGGCCGGCTTCGTGCCACGCGTCCACCCGGATCCGGGCGTGCCGGGTCTGCAGCACGAACGTGCCGTCCCCGCGGCTTTCGGCAAGCGCCGCGCCCAGGGCGATGGTGGCGTGGCCGCAGAACGGCACTTCGGCCAGGGGGGAGAAGTACCTCACCTGCCAGGCGTCGCCGTCCGGCGCGGCGAAGACGGTCTCTGAATAACCCACGTCCGCGGCAAGCGCCTGCATGCTGGCGGCATCGGGAAGCGCGTCGGTGATCACCACGCCGGCCGGGTTGCCGCCGCGACCGGCGTCGGAAAAGGCGGAAATCCGTTGCACGTGCACGACTGCGCTCCGGGCTGCAAACCTCGAATCCTGAAGCGGACCGGCCCGGCGGGCATGGGCCGGAAGTCCCGGCCCGTCGAGGGCGCGGTCGGTCCCGCTGCAACCGAAGGTATGCTCGGGGCCAAGGCGTGATCCGGAGCAATGAAGCCCATGGTCCACAGACTGCTGCCCCTGGCCCTGCTGCTCGGTGCCCCGGCCATCGCCGCTGCGGCGCCCCCGGCGTCACCGATGTCCGGCCTGCTGCCCCCCGAAGCGCGTGCGGAGGTGGAGAACCGGATACTGGAGCAAAGGCTGGAATCCCTGCTGCCGCAACTGATGCAGGAAGCCGGGCTGGACATGTGGCTCGTGCTCTCGCGCGAGTACGCCGAGGATCCGGTCTATTTCACTCTCGTGCCGCAGCCCAGCTTCGCGGCGAGGCGGACCACGCTGCTGGCCTTCCACCGGCGTGCGGATGGCACGCTGGAGCGCCTGGCGGTCAATCGTTATCCGCTGGGCGCACCCTACGAATCGGCGTGGTCGGGCGGCGACCTGGACGAACAATGGAAGGCGCTGGGACGCCTGGTGACCGAGCGCGAGCCCCGGCGGATCGGCATCAACGTCTCGCGAGACTGGGCCATCGCCGATGGCCTGAGCCATGCGCTGCACCAGCAGCTGCTGGCCGTGCTGCCGGAGGCCTACCACGACCGCTTGGTCCCGGCCGAGCAACTGGTCGTGCGGTGGTTCGAAACCCGCACGGCCGAAGAACAGGACCTGTACGCCCACGTCGTCGGCCTGGCCCGCGGCGTGATCGC
>CAXAYM010000432.1:0-1863 GCA_963973175.1 uncultured Arenimonas sp. | reverse complement strand
ATTATCAGCGCGGTGAGACCGAGACCCTCGAGATCGCCCGCGACATCACCAACAACGCCCGCCTGGCCCTGGCGCAGGACGCGGTCTTCGCCCCCAACGGCCAGATCGTCTGCCGCTCGACCCTGACCGATCCGAACAATGGCTGCGTGCCGTTCAACAGAATGGGTATCGGCGTCAACTCTCAGGCGGCCCTGGACTACATCCTGGGCAATCCGCAGCGGGAGCAGGCCTTCACCCAGCAGGTGGCCGCCGCCAACATTTCCGGCGACCCCTTCTCCACCTGGGCTGGCCCGGTTTCCATGGCCGCAGGCATCGAGCACCGGAAGGAAGAGGTCTCGGGCTTCGTGCCCACCGAGTTCCAGTCGGGCTGGTTCGTGGGCAACTACCGCCCGACCTTCGGCTCCTACACGGTGACCGAGGCCTATGTGGAGGCGGTCATCCCGCTGGCCGACGGCTTTGACGTGAACGCCGCGGTCCGTGGCACCGACTACAGCACCTCCGGCTATGTCACGACCTGGAAGGTGGGCGCGGTTTATTCGCCGATCCCCGACCTTCGCTTCCGCGTCACCCGCTCGCGGGACATCCGGGCCCCGAACCTGAACGAGCTGTTCGCCGCCGGCACCAGCCGCACCAACACCCTGCTGGACCCGTTCAACAACCACCAGGCCACCCAGTTCCTGGAGCTGACCACCGGCAATCTGAACCTCGATCCGGAACTGGCCGACACCTGGGGCGTGGGCGTGGTGGTCCAGCCGAGCTTCCTGCCGGGCTTCGCCGCCGCCATCGACTACTTCGACATCGAGATCGAAGGCGCCATCGGCTCGGTGGCCGCCAACACCATCGTCGACCGCTGCTTCCAGGGCAATCAGACCTACTGCGCGGCCATTGTCCGGTCGGGCAACCAGATCAGCCGGGTTTCCGTCAGCCCGTTCAACTTCGCGGTTCAGAAGTCCCGCGGCCTCGACCTGGAAGCCTCCTACCGCTTCAACCTCGGCGACGGCGCCATGGCCCTGCGGGCGGTGGGCACCTACTACCTGGAGAACTACGAGGACAACGGCATCGACGTTCCGACCGACACGGCCGGTTCGATCAGCTTGCCGGAGTTCATCTATCGGGCCACGGCTACCTATACGGCCGATCCCTGGACCGTTCAGCTCACCGGCCGCGGCGTCAGCGAAAGCACCTATGACAACGCCTTCATCGAGTGCACCACCGGCTGCCCGGCCTCGACCATCGCCAACCGCACGATCAACAACAATAAGATCGACGGCGCCTTCTATGTCGACCTGGCGATGACCTACGACCTGAAGCTGCTGCAGAAAACCGAGGCCTTCGTCAGCATCTCCAACCTGTTCAACCGCGACCCTGAGATCGTCGCCTACGGACCGGCCGGGACCGCCTATGGCAACCCGTCCACCAGCCAGGGCGTCTATGACATTCTCGGCCGCGTGTTCCGGCTGGGCGTGCGCTTCGAATACTGATCCGTCTCTCCGGCGAGCCTCCGGCGCCCCGGCGCCTGGGGCTCGCCCCCCTCCCCCCGACCGCAGTTCCAGCCCCTGTCCTGCGACAGCCGCCCGGCAGGGCCTGGGCGGCGGCGACACCTAAAGCTCGCGGAGATCCCCCATGACCCGAGGCCATCGCCCCGCCAGGCCGCCGCATTTACTCCGCCGTCGGGTCCTGGCCGCCGGCCTCGCCCTCAGCCTGATGGCCGGGGCGTCAGTGCAGGCCCTGGCCCAGGAGTACGACGTCCTGATCCGCGGCGGCACGGTGTTTGACGGCACGGGCGCTGAGGGCAAGCTCGCCGACGTGGCGATCAAGGGCGAGCGCATCGTCGAGGTCGGCGCCATCCCGGCCGCCGCGACG
>CAXAYM010000431.1:0-1870 GCA_963973175.1 uncultured Arenimonas sp. | reverse complement strand
GCCAGGCCGATCATCGGCTGCATGGCCGCCTGCACCGAGGCCGCGTCCTGCGGGCCGGAGCCGATCGTGTACCAGAAGTAGCCGGCGACGCCGAGCAGGCCCAGGCCGACCACCAGCATGCCGGTGATCGCGCCGCCCTTGAAGCTGACGTTGAGCGCGGTATTGAGGCTGACCGTGGCCGCCTGCGCCGTGCGCACGTTGGCGCGCACCGAGACGAACATGCCGATGAAGCCGGCCGCGCCCGACAGGATGGCGCCGATCGCGAAGCCAATGGCCGTCGGCCAGCCCAGGCCGGGCACGAAGGCGATGACCAGGAACAGCACGACGCCGACGATGGCGATGGTGCGGTACTGGCGGCTCAGGTAGGCGCCGGCGCCTTCCTGGATGGCCGCGGCGATGCCCTGCATTTTTTCATTGCCGGCAGGCTGGGCAACGATCCAGCGCGCCACGAAGATGCCGTAAAGAATGGCAACCGCCGCACAGGCGATCGCAAGGTGTAGTCCGTACTGCTCAAACATGCCAACCCTCCCCAGAGTCAAACAGCGAACAAACGTAAGCGGCCGACTGGCCGCCCCGTCCGAGTATGGCCGAAGGGGAGGGGTGAAGCCACAAGGCCCGCCGGACGGGCCGGCGGGGCCTGTGAGGGAGGCTAGCCGGCGTCGCCGGGCGCGGCCGGCGGCGTGTATTCGCAGGCGCCGATGCGGGTGCCTTCGAAGCGCATGTTCATCTCGATGGACTGGCCGCCGCTGGTGCCGACCATGTTCATCTTGCCGCGGTAGGCGTCGCCGCCCAGCTGTTCGAACTCACCCTTGGCGGTCAGGTCGGCGTCGCCGGTGCAGACCAGGGTGTAGCGGGACGTATTGCCCTCGACCTCGAACTCCGTGATCGAACAGTTCTCGTCGTGCGGCACCATCTTTTCGCTGGCGTGGTCCTTGGGACCACAGACTTCCACGGTCTGGTCGGGCATCTTGAACGGCAGGCCGACCATCTCGACCTGGGTGGTCACCCGGTACAGGCTGCCTTCCTGGGCTTTGGCCAGCACGCCGGCGCCGGACGCCAGGCCCAGCGCAAGCGCGGTGAGGGTGGCCAGGTTGCGGATTTTCATGGGGTTCTCCTTGGCAATGACTCAGTCGAACGCCGGCAGCTTCTTCGCCACGGCGTGCAACTTGAGCCGAACGTATTTCGGCAGCCCGTCCGGCCCATACGGCGGCGGCGCCTCGCCCTTCACCAGTGGCGTGAGGTAACGCCGGCAGGCGGCGGTGATGCCATGGCCCGAGCTGTCGATGAACGACATGGGCATGGTTTTTTCGTGGTTGGCGATGTCGGCCAGCGGGGCCGGTTCGATCTTCCAGCGGTAGGGCTTGCCCGAGGTGCGCACGATGACCGGCATCACCCCGTTCATGCCCTTGAGGGCGTATTCCACGGCCTTGCTGCCGACCGCCTGGGCATGCGCCAGGTCGGTCGCGGAGGCCAGGTGGCGGGCCGAGCGTTGGAGGTAGTCGGGCACGGTCCAGTGCACCTTCAGGCCCAGCTTGTCCTTGACCGTGCCGGCCAGCAGCGGCCCCACGCCGCCGAGCTGGCTATGGCCGAAGGCGTCCTTGCCGCCCCCGGCGTCGGCGACGAAGCGGCCGTCGGCATGGCGCAGGCCTTCGGATACGACCACGACGCAGTAGCCCACACGCTTGACCACGGCCTGCACGCGGGCCAGGAACTTCGCCTCGTCATACTTCACTTCCGGGAACAGGATGATATGCGGCGCCTCGTCTTTGCCCTCGCCGGCGAGGCCGGCAGCAGCGGCCAGCCAGCCGGCGTGCCGGCCCATCACTTCGTAGACGAAGACCTTGGTGGAGGTGTCGGCCATGGCGGCGAC
>CAXAYM010000430.1:0-1872 GCA_963973175.1 uncultured Arenimonas sp. | reverse complement strand
CCCTCCCCCGCGTTGCAATCCGACGGCCCGCTTCGGCGGGCCGTCGCTTGTTATGCTCGGCCGATGGACCTGCAAACCCCCTGGTACATCCTCGCCGGCGCCCTGATCGTGATCGGGCTGCTGGGCACCATCCTGCCGGTACTGCCCGGCCTGCCGGTGATGTTCGCCGGCATGTGGCTCGCGGCCTGGGTCGACGGCTACCAGCGCATCGGTACCGGCGTGCTGGTGGTGCTGGGCATCCTGGTCGCGGTGTCCATCGCCACCGACTTCCTCGCGAGCCTGCTGGGCGCCCGGCGTGCGGGCGCTTCGAACAAGGGCCTGTGGGGCGCCGGCATCGGCGGCTTCGTCGGCATCTTCTTCGGACTGCCGGGGCTGCTGGCCGGACCGCTGCTGGGAGCCGCCGCCGGCGAAATGGCCCACGGCCGGGCCTGGCGCGACGCCTCGCGCATCGGCGTCGGCACCTGGATCGGCCTGCTGGTCGGCGCGATCTTCAAGGTGCTGCTGGCGCTGGCGATGCTGCTGATCTTCGTCGGCGCGCTTATCGTCGGCTGAGCTCAGGCATCGAGCTCGCGCAGCGTCACCGAGGGCGGCACCCGGACGATGCGCCGGGTCGCCCACATGCCGGCCAGCAGCGCGGCCAGGGTGCCGGCCAGCGCACCGCTGGCGGCCAGGCCCCAATTGGTTTCCCAGGGCAGGTCGAACACTTCCTTCGCGACCACGCCGGCGAGCACCGACGCGGCAATCGCCGCGACCACGCCCGAGAGCAGGCCGATGGCCGCGAATTCGGACGCCTGCGCCAGCCGCAGCTGGCGACCGCTGCCGCCGAGCACCCGCATGACACCGCCTTCCAGCAGGCGCTCGTCCTGGCTGGCGCTCACCGCCGCCAGCAGCACCAGCAGGCCGGCCAGCAGCGAGAAGCCGAACACCGCTTCGACCACCAGGCTCACCTGCCCGACGGTGCCGCGCACCTGGTCGAGCACCGCGTCGATGTCGATCACCGACAGGTTCGGGAAGGCAGAGACCAGCTCGGCGGTGAAACGACTGCGTTCCGCCGGGACCTTCACCGCGGTGATGTGGCTGCCGGAAAACGCCTCGAGCGAGCCGGGCGAGCCGATCACGAAGAAGTTCGGCCGGAAACTTTCCCAGTCCACCTTGCGCAGGCTGGTGATGCGCCCGGCGTACTCCGAGCCGGCGACATCGAACGCGACCTCGTCGCCGACCTTCCAGCCCATGGATTCGGCGAATTCCTCCTCCACGGACAGTTCCGTCTCTTCCGGGACGCCGGTCCAGAACCGGCCTGAGGTCACCTGGTTGTCGTCGCGCAGCGTCTCGGCGCTGGACAGATTGAACTCGCGCTCGGCCATGCGCCGGCCGCGGCTGTTCTCGGGGAAGTCCTCGCCGGAGGCCGGCTTGCCGTTCACCCCGGTCAGGCGGGCGCGGATCATCGGGTAGAGCTCGGGATCGGCCACGCCCTGCGCGGCCAGGAATTCGCGAACCGGCTGCACCTGGTCCGGCTGCACGTTGATGATGAATCGATTCGGCGCATCGGCCGGCATGGCGTCGCGCCAGCGATCGAGCAGGTCCGTGCGCACGAAGGTGAGCAGCAGCAGCGCCATCAGCCCCAGGCCCAGCGCCGATACCTGGGCGATCGAGGCCCCGGCGCGACGGCTGACGTTGGCCAGGCCGTAGCGCAGCGGACCGCGCAACCGCGTGCGCAGCCGGCGCATCAGCAGGATCAGGGCCCAGGCCAGCAGGGCCAGCACGCCGACCGTGACCAGGATGCCGGCCAGCATGGCCGTACCCAACGCCGCCGAGCCCGCCTTCCACCACAGCAGCGCCGCCAGGCCGCCGAGACCGGCCAGGCCCACCACC
>CAXAYM010000429.1:0-1911 GCA_963973175.1 uncultured Arenimonas sp. | reverse complement strand
CCTGCCCGTGATGCATATCAGGGTCGAGCACGACGATGCGGGGGTAGCGCGAGGTGAGGCGCTGCGCGGCAATGGCGGCGTTATTGAGAAAGCAGAAGCCGCCGGCGGAGTCGATGCCCGCGTGGTGGCCCGGCGGGCGCACGGCGCAGAAGGCCTGCCGCGATTCGCCGGCCATCACCGCGTCCACCGCGGCGATGCCGGCGCCGGCGGCGCGCAGGGCGGCGTCCGGCGAGCCCGCCGACATCGCGGTGTCTTCATCGAGCCGGCGCGGGCCGTCGGTGGCGAGATCCAGGACCTCGGAAATAAGCGCGGGCGTGTGCACCCTGCGCAGCGCCTCGCGGCTCGCCGCGGGGGCCTCGCGCCAGGGCAGGGCGGGGTAGGCGGCGCGCAACGCGTGCAGCACCGCCTCCAGGCGGGCAGGACACTCGGGATGGCCGGCCCCGGGGTCGTGCGCGAGGCAGGCAGGGTGGGTGAAGAGCAGCACGCTCAGCCCTTGCGGCGCTCGTGGTTCCAGATTGTCTCGCCGTGGCCGCTGGCGCGGGCCAGGACCCGGGCGAGCACGAAAAGCAGGTCCGAGAGCCGGTTGAGGTAGCGGATGGCCTGCGGGCGCACCGCGTCGTGGTGCGAGAGCGTCACCGTCTCGCGCTCGGCGCGGCGGCAGATGGTGCGGGCCAGGTGGCAGTGCGCCGCGGCGAGGCCACCGCCGGGAAGGATGAAATCCTTCAGCGCCGGCAGGTCGGCATTGAAACCGTCGAGCTGTGCTTCGAGCCGCTCGATGTCGGCGTCCTTGATCGCGGCGTGCCCCGGGATGCACAGCTCACCGCCGAGGTCGAACAGCTGGTGCTGCACCGACACCAGCACCTGGCGGATGTCGTCGGGAATGTCGCAGGCGAGCACCAGGCCGATCGCGCAGTTGGCTTCGTCGACCGTGCCGTAGGCGGTGACCCGGGCCGAATCCTTGGCCACGCGGGTGCCGTCGCCCAGACCGGTGCTGCCGTCGTCGCCGGTGCGGGTGTAGATCTTCGACAGACGGTTGCCCATCGCCGTGTCAGCCGGCGAGGTGGCTGGCGCGCGCGGCGCCGGCGCGGCGCAGGGCCGCGACCAGGGCGTGCACGACCACCGCGATGCCCACGTACAGCGCGGTCGTGCCCAGGTAGGGCATGAACCAGTCGGCGTAGTTCTTGGCCCAGCCGGCCACCGTGGGGTTGGCCACGACGTCGGACAGCCAGTAGAAACCGCCCTGGGCGAAGAGGTGGCACACCGCCACGCCCAGCAGCAGCGCCGGGGCCAGGCCGGCCAGCTGGCGCAGCGGCTTGTCCTGGCCGAAGCGGCGCAGGCCGGCGCCGGCCGCCCACAGCGCGAAGTGCGCCGGCAGCAGCATCCAGTAACCCGGCGACACGCAGTAGTGGCTCCAGAAGCTGGCGCCGGTGCCGGTGATCACGACGTAGTCCACCGCCACGGCCAGCACCATCAGCGCCGGGAAAGCCCAGCGGGTGCCGCCGGCCAGGTAGAAGCCGCCCAGCGCGAACACCGCCCAGGACGCGTCGGGCACCACGCCGAAGTGGTTCAGCCGCGTGGCGGCCATCAGCAGGGCGAGCGCGGCGAATACGGCGAGGCGGGAGCGGGTGATCGGGGTCATGGGCAGGATTTTCCGGAAGGCAACGGCCAGGCCGGCATTCTAGCGGAAGTGCCCGGCCATCGCCGGCCGCTCACCCGGGGCGGGTATCATGCGCGGCATGCCACGCAGCGACGGCTTCGATCACGACATCCTCATCCTCGGCGGCGGCCTGGTCGGCAGCGCACTGGCCTGCGCCCTCGACGGCCTGGGCTGGCGCGTGGGCCAGGTCGAGGCCAGCGCTCCGGCAACGGGCGCGCCCGGGTTCGACGAACGCAAGCTGGCGCTCGCCGCCG
>CAXAYM010000428.1:0-1918 GCA_963973175.1 uncultured Arenimonas sp. | reverse complement strand
CCGGGTCGCGAAACCCGGCGACGTGCTCGCGCTGGCCGACCCCCTGCCTTCGCCCGGCCTGGCGGAGACGCCGTGAACGCCCTGGTCGCCGACGCAATGGCAGTGCGTGACCGCCTTGGCCGGCCGCTGCGCGACCTGCGGGTTTCGGTCATCGAAACCTGCAACTACCGCTGCCCCTATTGCATGCCGGCCGACGGCACGCCGCCGGAGGGCGGCCTGGGCCAGTCAGGCCGCCTGGACTTCGACGAGATCGAAACCGCGGTGCGAGCCTTCGCCCGCCTCGGCGTGGCCAAGCTGCGCCTGACCGGGGGCGAGCCCCTGCTGCGCAAGGGCCTGCCTGACCTGGTCAGGCGGCTGGCGAAGGTGCCGGGAATCACCGACCTGGCCCTGACCACCAACGGCGCCTTGCTGGCTTCCCAGGCCCGGGCATTGCGCGAGGCCGGCCTGCACCGCCTGACGGTCAGCCTCGATGCGCTCGAGCCGACGCTGTTCCGCGACCTGACCGGTGGCCGCGGCGAGCTGGCCGACGTGCTTGCTGGCATCGCCGCCGCGGAGGCCGCCGGCTTCGGCTCGCTCAAGATCAACTGCGTGGTGCAGCGCGGCGTCAATGAGTCCCAGGTGCTGGATCTGGCCGGCCATTTCCGTGGCACCCCGCACGTGCTGCGCTTCATCGAGTTCATGGATGTCGGTACCTGCAACCGCTGGCGGGCGGAAAACGTGGTGCCCTCGCGCGAGCTGCACGAACGCATCAGCGCTCGGTGGCCGCTGCGGCCACTGCGCGAGGCCTACCGCGGCGAGGTGGCCAGCCGCCATGCCTACGTCGACGGCGCCGGTGAAGTGGGCTTCGTCAGTTCGGTGAGCAAACCCTTCTGCGGCGATTGCCACCGGGCCCGGCTCTCGGCCGACGGCCAGTTGTTCACCTGCCTGTTCGCGGGCAGCGGCATGCCGTTGCGACCGCTTGTCGCCGCCGGCGAGGATGTCCTGGCCGACGCCCTGCGCGACGCCTGGTCCGCGCGCGCCGACCGCTACAGCGAAGAGCGCGCGAACCGGTCCGGCAAGGGCCGGCGCATCGAGATGTATTTCATAGGCGGCTGAGATGGCGAAGAAGAAGCTCACGCACGTGGACGACGCCGGACGGCCGGCGATGGTCGATGTCTCGGGAAAGGCGGTGACGGCGCGCGAGGCGCTGGCCGAATGCCGGGTCCGTTTCCCGTCCGCGGTGGCGGCTGCCCTGCGCAAGGGCGGGATGAAGACCGCGAAGGGCGCGGTGATGGACACCGCGATCATCGCCGGCACGATGGCCGTCAAGCGCACGCACGAACTGGTTCCCTTCTGCCATCCGCTGCCGATCGAAGGTTGCCGTTTCGACCTGGCCTGGATCTCCGAGAACGTGCTGCGCATCGAATGCGCGGTGCGCACCACCCATCGCACCGGTGTCGAGATGGAGGCCCTGACCGGCGCGACGGTCGCCGCGCTGACGGTCTACGACATGTGCAAGGCGCTGTCGCACGCCATCGTCATCGGGCCGGCGAAGCTGCTGGCCAAGCGCGGCGGCAAGCGCGACGTCGGGAGGGCGCGGGTATGAGCGTGACAGTCCTGTATTTCGCCAGCCTGCGCGACGCGGCCGGCGTGGCCAGTGAATCGCTGCCGCTGCCGGCCTCGCTCCCGGCGCTTTACGAAGCGCTGCGGGAGCGACACGGATTCATGCTGGCGAGGGACCGGCTGCGGGTGGCCATGGACGGCGAGTTCGTGGCCTGGGACGTGCCGCCGCGCGATGGCAGCGAGATCGCCTTCATCCCGCCGGTGTCGGGCGGATGAAGCGTTTCGCGCTCAGCGATGCCGCCTTCGATCCGGCGCCCCTGCGCCGCCGGCTGCAGTCGCCGCAGGCGGGTGCCTTCGCCAGCTTCGAAGGCTGGGT
>CAXAYM010000427.1:0-1927 GCA_963973175.1 uncultured Arenimonas sp. | reverse complement strand
CCTACAGGAAAATCCGGGGACTGTAGGAGCGCCTTCAGGCGCGAATCTTTCCAGCCCCAAAGCCCTCGTCGCCATCGGCGGCGGCAAGGACTCGCTCGTCAGCATCGAAGCCCTGCGTGCCGCCGGGGTCGAACAGACCGTGGCGTGGGTCGGTGGCTCGCCCCTGATCGCCGCCTGCGCCGCCCGCACCGGCCTGCCCACGCTCAACATCGGTCGGGCGCTGTCCCCGCTGCTGTTTGATCTCAACCGCCGCGGCGCGCTCAACGGCCACATCCCGGTGACGGCGGTGAACTCGGCCATCCTGGCCCTGGCGGCGCTGCTGCATGGCCACGACCAGGTGGTCTTCTCCAACGAACGCTCCGCCAGCTACGGCAGCCTGATTCCCGGCACCGGCGAGGTGAACCACCAGTGGTCCAAGGGCTGGGACTTCGAGCGCGACTTCGCCGCGCACCTGCGTAGCCATGTCGCCGCCGACCTGCGCTACTACTCGCTGCTGCGGCCGTTCTCCGAACTGGCCGTGGCGCGCCAGTTCGCGCGCATCGACCGCTACGACGCCTATTTCTCCAGCTGCAACCGCAACTTCCACCTGCTCGGCGAGCGGCCGGCGCAGCGCTGGTGCGGCGTTTGCCCGAAATGCCATTTTGTGTTCCTGGCGCTGGCGCCGTTCATGCCCAAGCCGCGGCTGATGGGCATCTTCGGCCGCAACCTGCTCGACGAGGCCGACCAGGCGCCGGGCTTCGATGCGCTGATGGAGTACCGCGACCACAAGCCCTTCGAATGCGTGGGCGAGGGCCGGGAATCGCGCGCGGCCATGGAGCTGCTGGCCAACAGCGCGGCCTGGCGGGAGGACGCGCTGGTGAAACGTTACGCCCGGGAAATCCGCCCGCAGCTGGAGCCGGCCGAACGGGGGCTGGCGTCGCTGCTCGAACCCTCGGATGATCACGGCATCCCCGACGCCTTGTGGGAGCGTCTGCGTGCGAATTTCGGAGCTTGAGGGAAAGCGGGTCGCGATCTGGGGCTACGGCCGCGAGGGCCGTTCGGCGCTGGCCGCCCTGCGCTGGCGCCTGCCCAGCCAGCCGGTGACGGTTTTTTGTTCGCACGATGAAGCCGAACCGCTGCGCGACATGCAGGACCCGGCCCTGCGCATCGAAACCAGCGTCAACGCCGACCTGCTGGCCGAACACGAGGTGGTGGTGAAGTCGCCGGGCATCAGCCCCTACACCTCGCCCGCCGCCGACGCCGCGCTCCATGGCGTGCGTTTCATCGGCGCCAGCGGCCTGTGGTTCGCCGAACCCAGGGCCGGCAAGCGCATCTGCATCACCGGCAGCAAGGGCAAGTCGACCACCACGGCCCTGGTGGCCCACCTGCTTCGCGCTTCGGGCGCACGCACCGCGCTGGCCGGCAACATCGGGCTGCCGCTGCTGGAGCTGCTGGACGTGCAACCGCCGCCGGCGTACTGGGCGATCGAGCTGTCGAGCTACCAGACCGGTGAAGCCAGCGACGTGGACGTGGCGGTCGTGCTGAACCTGTTCCCCGAGCACCTGGACTGGCACGGCAGCGAGGCCCGCTATTTCGCCGACAAACTGGCCCTGGTCACCCGCGCGGCGCCGCGGCTGGCCGTGTTCAACGCCGGCGATCCACGCCTGGCCGAGCTCGACGTGCCGCCGGCCACCAGGGTGCACTGGTTCAACCACGGCGAGGCCATGGTCTACCGGGGCGAACAGCCGGTGCTGGACGCGCGCCACGTGCCACTGCCGGGCCGGCACAACCGCCTGAACCTGTGCGCGGCGCTGGCCACCGTCGAAGCCCTGGGGCTTGATGCCGTGGCGCTTGCGGCTTCTGCCGCGACTTTCCGGGCGCTGCCGCATCGGTTGCAGTCGCTCGGCCTGCGCCACGGCATCGAATCGGTGAACGATTCGATCTCGAC
>CAXAYM010000426.1:0-1959 GCA_963973175.1 uncultured Arenimonas sp. | reverse complement strand
GGTATGCGTTCGTCCATCCGCCGGATTATCCCCGAATCGACGTCGCCGCGGGCTCAAGCCCCGGCGAAACGCGCGGCGCCGCCGACCCAGCGCGCGACCACGCGTTCGGCCAGGTCCGGCGCGGTGGCCAGCAGCTCCTCGGCGGCCCGGTGGACTTCGGGCAGCAGGTCGGCGTCGCGCACCAGTTCGGCCACGCGGAAACTGGCCAGGCCGGTCTGGCGCGTGCCCAGCAGCTCGCCGGGGCCGCGCAGTTCCAGGTCCTTCTCGGCGATCAGGAAGCCATCGGTGCTCGCGCGCATCACCTCCAGCCGCTCCCGCGCCAGCGCCGACAGCGGCGGCTTGTACATCAGCACGCAGCTCGAGGCCGCGGCGCCGCGCCCGACCCGTCCGCGCAGCTGGTGCAGTTGGGCCAGGCCCAGGCGTTCGGCGTTTTCGATCAGCATCAGGCTGGCATTGGGCACGTCCACGCCGACCTCGATCACCGTAGTCGCCACCAGCAGGTGCAGTTCGCCGGCCTTGAAGCGCGCCATCACGGCCTGCTTTTCGGCGGGCTTCATCCGCCCGTGCAGCAGGCCCAGCCGCAGCTCGGGCAGGGCCGCGCCGAGCTGTTCGAAGGTGGACTGCGCGGCCTGGGCCTCGACCTCCTCGCTGTCCTCGATCAGGGTGCAGACCCAGTAGGCCTGTCGTCCCTCGGCGCAGGCGGCGCGGATGCGTTCGACCACCTCGGCGCGACGCTCGCCGCTGACCGCGACGGTGGTGACCGGCGTGCGACCCGGCGGCATTTCATCAATCACCGAGACGTCGAGGTCGGCATAGGCGGACATCGCCAGCGTGCGGGGTATCGGCGTGGCGGTCATCACCAGCTGGTGGGGCACCTGGCTGCCCGACAAGCCCTTGTCGCGCAGGGCCAGGCGCTGGTGCACGCCGAAGCGGTGCTGTTCGTCCACGATCGCCAGCGCCAGCGAGGCGAAGGCGACGCTTTCCTGCATCAGCGCATGCGTGCCCACCACCACCTGGGCGCGGCCGCTGGCGATTTCATCCAGCGCCGCGGCGCGCGCCTTGCCGGTGACCTTGCCGGCCAGCCAGGCCACGCGCAGACCCAGGGGCTCGAGCCAGGACCGGAAATTGGCCAGGTGCTGCTCGGCCAGCAGTTCGGTCGGGGCCATCAGCGCGACCTGGCGGCCCGCCTCGACCGCGTTGGCGGCGGCGAGCGCGGCCACCACCGTCTTGCCGCTGCCGACGTCGCCCTGCACCAGCCGCAGCATCGGTTCGGGCCGGGCCATGTCCTGGCCGACCTCATCCAAGACGCGCTGCTGCGCCCCAGTGAGCTTGAAGGCCAGGCGCTGGCGCAGGGCCCTTGCGAGCTTGCCTGCCGGTCGCACCGGCATCGCCCCGTGCGCGCGCAGCGCGATGCGCTGGCGGCGCAGGCTGAGGTGGTGGGCCAGGAGTTCTTCCAGGGCCAGCCGTCGCTGGGCCGGATGGCGGCCTGCGGCGAAAAGCGCGAGATCGGCGTCCGGTGGCGGCCGGTGCGCGGTCAGCAGCGCCTCGCGCAGTGTCGGCAGGTCCAGACGCTCGCGCATGCCCGCCGGCAGGAGCTCGAGCTCAGCCGCTTCGGGCAGGCGCTTGAGCGCCTCGCCCACCAGCCGCGCCACCGACAGCGGCCCCAGGCCCTCGACCGCCGGGTACACCGGGTCCAGCGAATCCCGGGCGCTGGCCTCGGCGTCGTCGGCCAGCAGGCGGTAGCTGGGATGCACCATCTCCAGGCCATGCTGGCCCGGCCGCACGTCGCCGTAACAAAGGATGCGTCGCCCGGGCACGAACATCGCGACCTGGGCCTTGCCGAAGTGGAAAAAGCGCAGCACGAGCGTGCCATGGGAGTCGTCGCCGATCGACACCCGCAGCATCGGCCGGTAGCGGAAGCTGCGCTCGACCGCCTCGACCCGCGCCAGTACCTGCGCG
>CAXAYM010000425.1:0-1963 GCA_963973175.1 uncultured Arenimonas sp. | reverse complement strand
CGCTCCTGCAGCTTCTCGCGGTCGTAGTCCGAAGAGGTCTCTTCGATCTGCGCCTTGATCTGCTTGATGCGCGACTGGATGCCGTCGGCAGCGCCGGCGCCGTCGATGATCGTGGTGTTTTCCTTCGACACCTGGATCTTCTTGGCGCGGCCCAGGTCCTTGATGGTCGCCTTCTCGAGCTGCAGGCCGACTTCCTCGGAAATCACGGTGCCGCCGGTCAGGATGGCCATGTCCTCGAGCATCGCCTTGCGACGGTCGCCGAAGCCCGGGGCCTTCACGGCGCAGACCTTCACGATGCCGCGGATGGTGTTCACCACCAGGGTCGCCAGGGCTTCGCCCTCGACTTCCTCGGCGACGATCAGCAGCGGCTTGCCGGCCTTGGCCACGCCCTCGAGCACGGGCAGCAGCTCGCGCACGTTCGAGATCTTCTTGTCGTAGAGCAGGATGAACGGGTCTTCGAGCTCGGCCGACATCGACTGCTGGTTGTTGATGAAGTACGGCGACAGGTAGCCGCGGTCGAACTGCATGCCCTCGACGACGTCGAGTTCGTTCTCAAGGCCCGAACCTTCTTCAACGGTGATCACGCCTTCCTTGCCGACCTTGTCCATGGCCTTGGCGATCAGCTCGCCGATGTCGCCATCGGAGTTGGCCGAGATCGAGCCGACCTGGGCGATTTCCTTCGAGGTCGAGCAGGGCTTGGACAGGGTCTTGAGCTCGGCGACGGCGGCCACGACGGCCTTGTCGATGCCGCGCTTGAGGTCCATCGGGTTCATGCCGGCGGCGACCGCCTTCATGCCCTCGCGGATCAGCGCCTGCGCCAGCACGGTGGCGGTGGTGGTGCCGTCACCGGCGATGTCGGAGGTCTTGGAAGCAACTTCCTTGACCATCTGGGCGCCCATGTTCTCGAACTTGTCGGCCAGTTCGATCTCCTTGGCGACGGACACGCCGTCCTTGGTGATCGTGGGGGCGCCGAAGCTCTTGTCGAGCACGACGTTGCGGCCCTTCGGGCCCAGGGTGGCCTTGACGGCGTTGGCGAGGGTGTTGACGCCCTTCACCATGCGCGCGCGGGCGTCTTCACCGAAACGAATTTCCTTGGCTGCCATTTGCGTATTACTCCGGATGCTTTGAATTAGAGGGGGATGACTGGTCGCGCGGAAGGCGCGTTATCAGCCGAGGATGGCGAGGATGTCGTCTTCCTTGACCACCAGGAACTCGGTGCCGTCGAGCTTCACTTCGGTGCCCGAGTACTTGCCGAACAGCACCTTGTCGCCGACCTTCACGGTCGGGGCGCGGGTCGAACCGTTGTCGAGCGCCTTGCCGGCGCCGACCGCGACCACTTCACCCTTGATCGGCTTCTCGGTGGCCGAGTCCGGAATGACGATGCCGCCAGCGGACATCTTTTCCTCTTCCATACGCTTGATGACCACGCGGTCGTAGAGCGGCTTGATGTTCATGAGTGTCCTCGTTAGTCCTTTAGTTTCAACGACATGGGCCGGTGTGTTAGCACTCGGCCCTGGTGAGTGCCAATGATACGCGCGCAACCGGCACACCGGAAGCGCCGCGGCCCCGCATAGATGGGGCCCTGGCCCCGCCTTTCAAGGGCCGGCTCAGGCCGGCCGCATCAGGCCCCGCCAGAGCTGGCCCGCCCAGCAGGCGGCCAGGCCGGCCAACAGCATCGGCAGGACCAGGTCGCCCAGCCCGAAATAGGCCGGCGCTGGGCCGTCGGGCAGCCAGGCCAGCGTGTCCTGCCGGGTCCCGAAGACCAGGTACTCGGCCAGATCCAGCCCGGTCCAGGCCACGGCCGCCATCACCGCCATGAGGCCGGCCAGGAACAGCCTCCCGCGGGGAAGTTCGAACAGGACCTGGGTGAGCACGAAGGCCCCCGCCGCCAGCAGGGCCATCGACAGCAGCACGGCCGCCGACGTCGCCGGGCCCAGCCCGGTCAGCCGAAGCCCGGCGCCCG
>CAXAYM010000424.1:0-1965 GCA_963973175.1 uncultured Arenimonas sp. | reverse complement strand
GTCGAGCTCCTCGAGTTCGCCTTCGCGCACGGCAACCACCCGCACCAGGGCGTGGCGATCGGCGCCCAGCCGGACCATGCCGACGCTGGGCTTGTCTTCCGAGGGCTCCGGAAGACGGAACGCCTCTTCCAGCAGGTCGGGAGGAAGCTGGGACATGCGCGTCGCCGCTGGCAGCTCGGCCACGGTGCGACCCACTTCGCTGGCCAGGTCGGCGAAGGACTCGCCGGCGCGGGCGCGCTCGAGCAGGGCCTCGGCCTGGGCTTCGGACGCCTTGGCCAGGCGATCGGCGACGAAGTCGGCACGCACGCGCTCGCGGACGTCCTCGAAGGGGATCAGCGCGGCCGGGTCGACCTCGACAACGTGCAGCACCACCAGGTGGTTCGGGCCGATCTCGACGGCATCGCTGACCTGGCGATCGACACGCTGCGGATCGGCGAACGCGGCCTCGCGCACTTCCGGCAGGGCGGCGATGCCTTCGCCCGCGTCGCGGGTGAACAGCGCGGTCCGCTTCACCTCGAGACCGGTCTCTTCGGCCGCAGGCGCTAGCGAGGTCGGGTCGCGGTAGATGCGCTCGACGAGGCGGTTGCCCAGGTCGCTGTAGACGCGGTCGCGTTCGGTGGACAGGTAGTCCTGTTCGATCTCGGCACGCACTTCCTCGAAAGTGCGTTCGCTGCCGGGCACCAGGTCGGCGAGCTGGATCACGTGCCAGCCCTCGGGCGTGCGCACCGGGTCGCTGACCTGGCCGACTTCCTCGAGCGCGAACAGCGCGTCTTCGAAGGGGCCCTCGAACACGCCGGCCTCGATCGGGCCGAGCATGCCGCCGTCGGCCTTCGAGCCGATGTCATCGGAGTTCTCGCGCGCGATGGCCGCGAAGTCCGCGCCCGGTTCACGCGCCTGCGCGGCCAGGGCTTCGGCGCGTTCGCGCGCCGCCTGCACCGCGGCATCGTCGGCATCGGCCGGGACCGAAACCAGGATATGTGCGGCGGTGCGCACCGGTTCGGTCACGTAGCGGCTGCGCTGTTCGTCATAACGCTGGCGCAGGGTCTGTTCGTCGACGACGGTCGGCACCTCGAGCGTGGCGCCATCGATCTCGACGTATTCCACCGCCACCTGCTCCGGGCGGGTGTAGCGGTCGCCGTGGCTGTCGTACCAGGCCTTGAGTTCTTCGTCGGTGGGCGCCTCGGGCGCCGACGGCGTCGGCAGGTCGATCAGTTCCAGGTCGCGCTCCTGGCGCGCCAGCGTCAGGGAGGCCTCGAGCTCGGCGTCGGTGGCCAAGCCGGTGGACGCGATCTCGCTGGAAACGGTGCGGCGCGCCATGTCGGCGGCGACGGTGGCGATGAACTGGCCGTGGGTCATGCCGCGCGCGGCCAGGCCCAGCCGGTACTGGTCGGCGCTGTACTGGCCGTTGACCTGGAACTCCTGCATCTGCTTGAGCTCGGCGGCGATCTCCGACTCACCGATGGTCACGCCGTCACGCTCGGCGGCCATGGCCATCACTTCCTCGTCGATCATGCGATCGAGCACTTCCCGCTTGCTTTCGAGGGACTCGAAGCGGGCCGAATCGAATTCCTCGCCCTGGCGCTGGCGTTCGGCCTGGCGGGCCTGTTCGAAACGACGCTGGAACTGGTCCTGCGGGATTTCCCGGACCTGCTTCCCCCAGATCCAGAACTTGGCCGGACCCTCGATCTTGGCCGAATAGGTTTCGATTTTCGGGGAAAAATAGGATTCGACGCCGAAGAAGGCCATCGTGATGATGACCAGGCCGAGAATGGTGAAAGCCAGCCAGCCTGAAGACTTGTCGCGAATGGTCTGGAGCATGTGCGCTATGCCGTCCGAAGGGGACCCCGGGCTTTCCGGGGCCGGAAAAAACGAAGGCGCCCTTTTGGGGCGCCCTCGGGGATATGGCGGAGTGGACGGGACTCGAACCCGCGACCTCCGGCGTGACAGGCCAGCATTCTAACCAAC
>CAXAYM010000423.1:0-1967 GCA_963973175.1 uncultured Arenimonas sp. | reverse complement strand
GCACGCCGCCGGTGTAGACGGCATCGAGCTGCATCTGCACCAGGCCGCCGGCATCGAAGCGCCGGCGCAGGGTGCCGACGTCGGCGCGGGCCGGCGCCCCCGTGCGTTCGCACAGCGGGCAGAAGCCGGTGAGCTGCTCGAGCGCCATGGCGGCGTCGCTGCCCAGGAAACTGGGGGCTTCTGCGGTGAGGAAGCGCGGGACGCCGAGGGCGTCGTACACGAAGGCCGCGTAGAACTCGTAGTCCGGGAACAGCTGCACGCTGTAGCCGGTGCCCGCGCGCGCCGGGTCGAACCAGTGCGAGCTGGCATCGAGCGCCACGCCGCCCAGCGTGGGGCAGCCCGAGCCCAGCGGCGCCATCACTTCCGAACCGGTTTCGCCGTCGAGCCGGTAGCTGAAGACCAGGCCCTCGGGATGCACCGTGACCGAGGCCGTGCCGATGACGGTGAGCTGGTTCTGCGTGCCGTTCCAGGTAGCGCGATGGATCGGTGCTTCCCAGGCCGTCGCCGTGCCGGGATCGGGGCCCTGGAGGTAGTACCAGGTCGGTGTGCCGTCCTGCAGGTAGGTGTACCAGAGGCCCGCCAACTGGTTGCCGGCCGGGTAAAGGAACAGGCCGTGGCCGGAGCGGTCAGGATTGAAATAGCTGCCGCGGGCGATGGCCGACTGCCCGCCGGCGCCATACACCTGCGCCCGCATCCAGGCCCCTTCGGCACCCTGGCTTTCCGCCTCGATGTAAAGGCGTCCCGGGGCTGGCATGGAGATCGCCAGGGTCCGGTTGCCGTTCACCGTGCCATCGAACAGCGTGGTGGCCGTGCCGGGAGCCACGGCGACGACCGGGCCCTCGCCCGCCTGGCTCGCCAGCAGGCGCACGGCCAGCGGCGCCTCTGTCTGCAGCTGCACGGAGATCGCGGTGGCGCCGGCGGGAACGTCGACGAACAGGCGATCGAGCACCTCACCGGCGGCGACCTCGAAGGTTCCCGGCTCGCCGCCGTAGGCCAGGAAGGCACCCGGCGCCGCGAACGCGGGGCGGTCAAAGCGCACCGGGATCTCGCCGAGCAAGTCGCCGCTGCCGTCGCGCAGGGCCAGCAGGCCCATGGCAGCGCCGCCGGCCTCCATGGCGGGGGTGCTCCAGGACACGCGGATCGGGAACGCTTCGCCGGACGCCGGCAGGCCCGGGCCGGTGGCCGCCCACTCCAGGCTCGGAGCCTCGTGGTCAATGCGCTTGAGCGCGAAGTAGGTCGAGCGCGCCGTGACGGTGGATCCGCCGCGGTTGTGCTGCAGGACCCAGACATCGCGCTCGCTGTCTTCCGGAACGACCAGCTCGAATTCGCAGCGCTCGATGCCGCCATCCATGGCCGACACGCAGCGGGTTTCGCCCGGATCGGCGACGCCGTTGAGGTTTTCGTCCACGCCCACGTACAGGTCGGTGTTGCCGCCGCCGGGCGTGGCGGCGTCCACCACGATGCGATGCGTTTCCGCCGCCATCGGCTCGCCCGGAGTGTTGAGGAACCAGTTCTGCACCCGGTGCAGGCGGGTATGGCTGCCCGCATCGTTCCAGGGGTTTTCGGGCGTCGGGTCGCCCGCGATGGCCTGCTCCTCGGTGATGCCTTGGGCGAACATGCGGGTGTCGAGCTTCAGTTCGCCGACCGGCCGCAGGTCCGGGATCTCGATGTCGGCGTGGCCCTGGCCCTCGTCGCTGGCCAGGAAGGCGTCCGGGGCCGGTCGCACGACGATGCTGACCAGGCCGTCGGTGCAACGACCCGGCTCCTCGCAGACGCGATAGGCCAGTTCATCTTCATAGGAGCGGTTCGCAGCCGGCTGGTAGACCAGCGCGTCGTCGGCCACCGTGCCGGGCGTGCCATTGGTGTCCACCTGCACCTGGCCGATGACCGGGGCCTGGGTGACCTGGAACGTACCGCCGGCAAGGTCCGCCCCGGCAACGACGTCGTTCACGAGCACCGCCAGGCGG
>CAXAYM010000422.1:0-1971 GCA_963973175.1 uncultured Arenimonas sp. | reverse complement strand
GATGCTTTCGGCGAGACCTCGCCGGTGCAGGTGCTGGTGCGCACCCTTTACGTGGCCATCGACCTGTCGGCCGGCGCGTCGCTCGTAATTCCGGCCGAACACGCCGAGCGCGCCCTCTACGCCGTCGAGGGCGAGCTTGAGCTCGACGACCAGGCCCTGCCGCTGGAACAGCTGGTCGTGCTCGATCCCGACAGCGAACCCCTGCTCCGGGCCCGCTGCGATGCCCGGGTGATGCTGCTGGGCGGCGACCCGCTCGACGGCCGCCGCCATGTCTGGTGGAACTTCGTGTCCAGCTCGCGCGAGCGCATCGAGGCCGCCAAGGACGCCTGGCGAGAGGACCGCATGGGCCAGGTCCCGGGCGAAACCGAGCGCATCGAGCTGCCCGAACGCTGAGCCTCAGAAACGCCCGGCCTGGTAGTCCTCGAAGGCCTGGCGCAGTTCGGCCTGGGTGTTCATGACGAAGGGCCCGTAACGCGCCACCGGCTCGCGCAGCGGCTGGCCCGCCACCAGGATCAGGCGGGTGTCGGCCTCGCGGCCTTCGATGGCGACGAGCTCGCCTTCGCCCAGCACGGCCAGTTCACGGGCCTGCACCGTGGCGGCTTCCTGTCCTTCGCCGATCCGGGCACTGCCTTCGTAGACATAGGCGAAGACCGTGTGACCCGCGGGAACCGGATGCTGGTACGACTCACCGGCGCCGAGGCGCAGGTCGAGGTAGGTCGGCGTGGTCGCCGGCTGTTCGATCGGTCCGCGCGTGCCAGCGACTTCGCCCGCGATGACCTTCGCGCGCACGCCAGGCGCGGCATCGACTTCCGGGAAACGCTCCGGCCCGTACTCCTGGTACTTGGGCCCGGTCATCTTCTCGCGCGACGGCAGGTTCACCCACAGCTGGAAGCCGCGCATGCGGCCCTGCTCCTGCTCGGGCATTTCCGAATGCACGATGCCGCGGCCCGCGGTCATCCACTGCACGCTGCCGGGCACCAGCACGCCCTCGTTGCCGTGGTTGTCGCGATGGCGCATGCGGCCGTCGAGCATGTAGGTGACGGTCTCGAAACCGCGATGCGGATGTTCGGGGAACCCGGCGATGTAGTCCTCGGGCCGGTCGGTGCCGAATTCGTCGAGCAGCAGGAACGGGTCGAGGTCGGGCAGCTGCGGGTTGCCGATCACGCGCGTCAGCTTCACGCCGGCGCCATCGGAGGCGGGCTGGCCGCGCAGGGTGCGCAGCACGGGGCGGATGGACGGGCTCATGGCGACTCCAGGGTGGGGCCTCGTGGCGAGGCGACGACCCAACTATGGGGTCGGGCGCTGGCGGAAACGAGGCCACGGGGTCGCAACACTGGGTTTCCGCGGCATTACGACGGCCGGAATTACCCCTGTCATGCGTTCTAACCGGTAGTCCGCCGACCCCTCGCGACGCCCCCTGCCGATGGCCCTGCACGACATGCCCACTGCCCGACGCCGCCCAGCGCCCGTTCCGGCTCCGTCCACGGCGGACCGCCTGCCGACCCTGGTCGCGCCCCGGCTCCACCTGCGCTGGATCGAGGCCCTGGACGGCCTGTATTCCGTCTTCTCCGACCCGGACGTCATGCGCTACTGGAGCCACGTCGCCTGGCCGCACCGGGACGAAGCGGCGATCTACCTCGAATCCATCCACCGCGGCTTCGAGCAGGGCAACCTGTTCCAGTGGGGTATCGCCCTGCGCGGCGACGACCGCCTGATCGGCACCACCACGCTCTACGCCATCGACCACGTCCAGGGCCGCGCCGAGATCGGCTTCGCGCTGGCTCGGGAACACTGGGGACGTCGCTATGCGCGCGAGGCGCTGACGGTCCTGCTCGACCACGCCTTCGGCAGCCTGGGCCTGCGCCGGATCGAAGCCGACGTCGACCCGCGCAACCAGGGCTCGCTGAACACGCTCGAGGCCCTGGGCTTTCGCCGAGAGGGCTACCTGCGCCAGCGCTGGCGTGTCGCCGG
>CAXAYM010000421.1:0-1983 GCA_963973175.1 uncultured Arenimonas sp. | reverse complement strand
CAGGGCGTCTCCCCACATTTCATAGCGGCGCCGGAAGGCCGGGCTGCGCACGGCCTGGGTCCAGCCAGACGGGTTGTCGACGATGAACTCGCGGATCCGGCGCTGGACGTCCGGTTCCGGGTGCCAGATGCCGCCGCCCAGGAAACTGTTGCCGGGCTGGATGTGCAGGTAGAACGACGGCGCCGGCACCTGCTTGCTGCGGGCATGGAAAAAACGCGCGCCTCCCCAGGTCTTGTAGGGCGTCTTGTCGTTGGAGAAGCGGGTGTCGCGATGGATGCGGAACAGCGAGCCGCCGTTTCCGCGCGGGTCGGCGCGGTAGTGCGGGCTGATAGTCAGCAGGTCCGGTTCGAGGTCGGCGATCAGGCGCTGGAACGGACCCTTGAGGTCGGCCTCGTAGTCCTTGCGGTGCTCCTCGAACCAGGGCCGGCTGTTGTTGCGCGCCAGGGCGCGCAGGAAGCGGAAGGTCTTGTCGTTGAAGTAGGTGCTCATGCCAGGGATCGCTGGATGTCGTGGCCCCAGGTTTCCAGGGCATCGAGCCAGGCCTGCTTCGGGCCGGGCGGGGTGTCGGCCCGGAGTGTCGCAATGGCGGCGTAATAGGAGGTGAAGTCGTACTCGCTCAGGCCGTCGCCGTCGCCCAGCCGGATCCGGCGATAGGCGTCCCAGCGCTCGCGTTCGCCGGCATCGAGGCTGTCGGGCCAGTTGCGTGCGCGGTAACGGAACAGCAGCTCCGCGTAGCGCGGATCGGTGAACTCCGCCGCCAGCGTTGCCAGGCCCGCGGGTGGCGTGCTGCGCACCCGGGGGAACAGGCGTTTGTCGCTGTCGGCGGGGAACCCATCGTAGAGCGCGGCATCGGCATCGGCGGGTTCACGGGCGGTTTCCACGGCGAAGGCCCGGCGCACGCGTTCGCCCAGGCCCGGCGTGGCGCGCAGGGTGTCGGCATGGGCCAGGCAGGCCCCGCGGTCGATGCCCAGTCGTTCGAAATCGGCCTCGCGCAGGTGCGCCAGCGGCAGCAGCACCGGGCACTTGTTGGTGTGCACTTCCTTCAGCGGGATCCGGTGCTCGCCCTCGGGCAGGTCGGCCTCGCGCACGTACAGGCGCTCGGCGATGTCCGCGGGCGGCATGTCCAGCCAGCGCGCGGGATCTTCGTCCAGGCGGGCGACGATCACCCGGGATTCGATGCGCGGGTGCCGGGCGATCGGCGCCACCAGCGCCGCGCAGTGCCGGCTGGCCGGGTAGCGCGAGGAGATGTGCAGCAGCGGCGTCATATTGGCCACGTCCAGCAGGCCGCCGACCTGGCGCTTGTTGCGCAGCGAAAACGCGTAGTCCCACAGGCGCGGCTGCGCGGCCTTGAACCGGCGCGCCAGGCCGATCAGGGCGCGCACGTCGCTCAGTGCCTCGTGGGCGTCGCCTTCGCGCACGCCGTTGGCCTCGGCCAGGTGTTCGAGCTTGAAGCTGGGCGCGCCGTCCTCGCGTTTCGGCCATTCCAGTCCGTCCGGCCGCAGCGCTTCGGCCAGGCGCAGCACGTCGAGCAGGTCCCAGCGCGAATTGCCGTTGCGCCACTCGCGTTCGTAGGGATCGTGGAAGTTCCGGTACAAGCCGAAGCGCACGAACTCGTCGTCGAAGCGGATCGAGTTGTAGCCCACGGCGCAGGTGCCCGGCTGGGCGAATTCCTCGTGGAGGCGGGCCATGAAGTCAGACTCGCGCAGTCCCTCGGCCAGCGCCCGCTGTGGCGTGATGCCGGTGATCATCGTCGCCTCGGGCGAGGGCAGCAGGTCGTCGGCCGGCTGGCAGAACAGGCTGATCGGCTCGCCGACGGCGTTGAGGTCGGCGTCCGTGCGCTGCGCCGCGAACTGGGCGATGCGCGTGCGCCGCGGGTCGCGGCCGAAGGTTTCCAGGTCGTACCAGAGGAAAGTAGGGGCCACGGGCTCAGCCGGCGTGCCGCGCCATCACGCGGAGACCGCCGGCAGGGGCGGCAGGCGGGCG
>CAXAYM010000420.1:0-2003 GCA_963973175.1 uncultured Arenimonas sp. | reverse complement strand
GTGGCCCAGTGCGCGCACGTTTACGAATCCTGACTTTTCCACGCTGCTGACGCGGCAAGTTCCTGCGTGTTGGCGCGGGCTCTTGCGGATGCGCGATTGCCCGGGCATGCGGTGCACTGGCACCTCCGTCCGGAGACCGCCATGCGCATTCCATCCCTCGTGCTCTTCCCGGCGCTGCTGCTTTCCGCGGCCAGCCCGGGCGCCGATCTCTATAAGTGCGTCGCGCCTTCCGGCGGCGTCAGCTACCAGTCCCTGCCCTGCGCCGAAGGCAGCCGGCAGGCCTGGGTGCAGCCGGTCAAGGCCGAACCGTCGGCCCGCCCGCATGCGAAGAAGGAGGCGCGTTCCGAGCCTCGCGTGCGGCGCCGTCCGGCGCCGACGGTTCGAAAGGCGCGGCCGCGGCCTCCCAGCGAGGCGCACAAGCGCCGCCTGCGCTGCGAGAAAGCCCGCCGCGAAGCCGATGAGCTGCGCGACCGGCTCTGGAACAAGCTCGATTTCCAGCAACGCTCGGACCTCGATGCCAAGGTCGCCAGGGCCTGTGCCCGGTGAGTGGCCTCAGTCGTTTTCCTGGGCCAGGTGCGTTGCGTAGTCGGCGGCCTGTCCCCGCAGCCAGTCGCGGAAGGCCAGGAAGCCGGCGTGGTCGGCCGAGCGCGGCGGATGCACCAGGTAGTGCGCGTAGTTGGCCTTCATTCGCTGCCGGCTCAGCAGCACCAGCAGGCCGGCGTCCACCAGCGGTTTGGCCAGGGTCAGCCGGCCCAGGGCGACGCCCAGGCCCGACGCCGCGGCACGGTGCAGGGTCTCGGCGTCGTCGAAGCGGGCGACGAAGCGTGCAGGGCGCTTCCCGCCGAATCGGCCGAACCATTCCGGCCAGCGCCCGGCGTCGTCCTCAAGCAGGGGATAGCGCGAGAGGTCGTCGGGCGTATCGCCACCGAGTCGCTGCACCAGGTCCGGGCTGGCCAGCGGGGCGATCCAGTCGTCGAAGAGCGGCATCGCCTCGAGACCGGGCCAGCGGCCGGGGCCGTAGCGCAGCGCGGCGTCGATCTCCCGGTCGCGCTCGAAATCCACCAGGCCGATGCCGGACTGCAGATTGATTTCGAGCTGCGGATGCGCGGCAAGGAAACCGGGCAGGCGTGGCACCAGCCAGCTCGAGGCCATCGAGGGAAGCAGGCTCAGGGTCAGCACCTGGTCGCGGCAGCCCGCGCAGGGCCGCAGGGCGTTCTCGAGCGACTGCAGTGGCCCGGCCACCGCGTCGTAAAGCCGCTGCCCATCCGCCGTCAGCCGGATGCCGCGCGGGCCGCGCTCGAACAGCCGCTGCTGCAGCCGGTCCTCCAGTCCACGCACCTGATGGCTCAGGGCGCTGACGGTCAGGTTCATGGCCTCGGCCGCCAGCGACAGTTTGCCCAGCCTCGCGGCGGCGACAAAACCCTGCAGGGCCTGGAGCGGCAGTCGGCTCATGTTGAATCCAGTTCAAGTCCGGGTGTGAAAGATATCGCTACTTGAGCGTTCCGGCGAGGTCTATCTTTCACCCACCTAAACACATGCCCCTGCCGGGGCGGGAGTGCGCCATGAGCTTCATCCGCGATCTGCTCTTCCTGCAGGGCTTTCCGACCCAGCCGCTTTTCGGCCCCCGGCCGGCCCCGGCCCCGGCGACAATACCCGTATGCAAACCCAGTCAAACCTCCGTGGCATCGTCGCCATGCTGCTTGCCGTCGGCCTGTTCTCGCTGATGGATGGTGGCCTCAAACAGCTCTCGGGCCACTACCCGCCGATGCAGGTGGCGGCCCTGCGCGGCCTGTCCGGCCTGCCGCTGGTGGTGGCCTGGGTGCTGGCCACCGGCTCGGTGGTGGGCCTGCTGAAGATCCGCTGGCGCCTTGTTCTAAATTCCAAGGGTTTTTGGTAGTTCCTCCATACCAAACATCGCCCATGGCCAAAGCACCTAGAGTAAGTTTAGCCACTAAAACAGCTCCGGCATCATCCAATTTTTTGATTACAGTGGCCAATTCATC
>CAXAYM010000419.1:0-2012 GCA_963973175.1 uncultured Arenimonas sp. | reverse complement strand
AGGTCGGCCGCACCGTCGCCGGCCATGCGGAACTGCGCCATTCCAGCGTCGACGACGGTCTCGTGGGCATGGCCCGGGTCGATGCCGACGCCGGTGCGCTGACCCTGCACGCCGATCTCTTCCGTCGCGACACCAGCGACGTCCGCATCCCGGGCTACGCCTTCTCGCCGGCGCTGATCGCCGAGGAAATCGAGGAAGGCGAAGACCCGGACCACTTCGCCCGTGGCCGCCTGCCCAACAGCGCGCTGACCACCGAGGGCGGCGCCCTGGGCGCCAGCTGGTTCGGCGAACGGGCCTGGTTCGGCATGGCGGCCAGCACGTACCGCAGCAACTACAGCATTCCGCCGGGTGCACATGCGCATGAAGAGGAAGACCACGACGAGGACCATGGCAACGACCACGACGAGGACCACGGCGAGCACGGCGAGGAAGAAGAGATCGTGCGCCTGGACCTGCGCCAGGATCGCTTCGAGGCCCGCGGCGGCATCCGCGACGTCGGCGCCTTCGCCGAACTGAACTGGCGCCTGCAGCGCAGCCTCTACGAGCACACCGAGCTCGAGGGCGAGGAAGTCGGCACGGTGTTCAACAACGAGGGCACCGAGGGACGCTTCGAGGCGGTGCAGCGGGAGATCAACGGCTGGCGCGGCGCCTTCGGCCTGCAGTTCAGCCATCGCGACTTCGAGGCCATTGGCGACGAGGCCTTCGTGCCGCCGTCCATCACCCGCGACCTGGGTGTCTTCGCGCTCCAGGAGAAGGACTTCGGCCCGTTCAAGCTGGAGCTGGGCGCACGCCACGAACGGGTCAGCGTCTCGCCGGCCACCGGCGCGGACGCCGACCGCAACGCGACCAGCCTCGCCGCAGGCGGCCTGTGGCGCTTCTCCGAGGCCGCGCACCTGAGCCTGAACCTCAATCGCGCCGAACGCGCGCCGTCCGCCGAAGAACTGTTCTCCGACGGGCCCCACATCGCCACGCAGTCCTACGAACTGGGCGAGGCCTCGCTGGATACGGAAGTGGCGCTGGGCGCCGAACTGGGCCTGCACCTGCACCACGGCCGCTTCGACGGCAAGGTCGCGGTTTACCGCACCCGCTTCGACGACTTCATCTACCTCGCCGACACCGGCCTGGAGGAAGACGGGCTGCCGCTGCGCACCTGGACCCAGGCCGACGCCACCTTCACCGGCTGGGAGGCGGAGCTGGGCATCGAACTGGCCGACAACGCGTCCGGCGTCTGGGGCCTGCGCCTGTTCGCCGACGCGGTGGACGCGAAGCTCGACAACGGTGGCCGCCTGCCGCGCATCGCGCCGGGCCGCGTCGGCGCGGACCTGGCATGGAGCCAGGGTGGCTGGCGGGCGCGCCTGGGCGCCGTGCGCGTGCAGCGCCAGGCGGACGTCGCGGCGTTCGAATCGGCGACCGACGGCTACACCCTCGTCGACGCCGGCCTCGCCTACCACTGGGACGGCGAGCTGGCGGGCTGGGAAGTGTTCGTCGAGGGTCGCAACCTCGGTGACGAGCAAGCCCGGGCGCACACCTCCTACCTCAAGGACTTCGCCCCGCTGCCCGGCCGCAACCTGATGACCGGCGTGCGCGTCAGCTTCTGACGCGCCGCGCCGGCGCGGCTATTCGTAGTCTTCGCCGGCGGCCGGGTCGGGGGCCTCGGGACGCTCCTCGGGGTCGGGGTCGTCCTCGACCCGCTCGCCGGGCTCGGCGGCTTCCTCGACGGCCTGCTGTTCGCTGGTCTCGGTCCCCAGGTGGAACGCGGCATAACCGGGAAGCACCGCCTGGTTGAGCGCCATGCCGATAACGCGTCCGGCGACCGGCGCCAGGATGTAGCGTTCGACGTTGGCCACCGGATCGATCACCCGGCCCAGGCGCTGGCCGGACTGCACGCGCTGGCCCAGCGTGACTTCGCTGATCAGCAGGCCGCCGGAGTTGGCGCGCACCCAGCGCGAATCCAGGAAGATCGGCGCCGGATCGGGGCGCCTGGCCACCACCTCGGGATCGAGCGGCAGGCC
>CAXAYM010000418.1:0-2024 GCA_963973175.1 uncultured Arenimonas sp. | reverse complement strand
CGACGAGCCCGCCTCTGTAGGAGCGGCTTCAGCCGCGAATGCTTTCGACGACGAAGCCATCAGCCAGTCGCTCGACGAAATGATCGAACGCCGCGTCAAGTTCCTCACCGACTACCAGGACAAGGCCTACGCCGGCCGCTACGTCGCGCTGGTGGACAAGGTGCGCCAGGCCGAGGCCCGCAAGGCGCCGGGGTCCACGACGCTCACCGAAGCGGTGGCGCGTTATTACTTCAAGCTCATGGCCTACAAGGACGAGTACGAAGTGGCGCGCCTGTACACCGCCAGCGACTTCCGCAAGCGCATCGAGCAGCAGTTCGAAGGCGACTACAAGATCCACTTCAACCTCGCCCCGCCGCTGTTCGCCAAGCGCGACGCCGACGGCCACCTGGTGAAGAAGGAGTTCGGCCCGTGGATGTTCACGGCCTTCAAGCTGCTGGCGAAGCTCAAGGGCCTGCGCGGCGGCGCCTTCGACATCTTCGGCCGCACCGAAGAGCGTCGCATGGAGCGCCAGCTGATCGTGGACTACGCCAGGCAGGTGGACGAGCTGCTGGCCGGCCTGGACGGCGACAACGTCGAGCTGGCCACCCGGATCGCCTCGGTGCCCGAACAGATCCGCGGCTACGGCCACGTCAAGGAAGCGCACCTGGCCAAGGCCAAGGGCCTGGAGAAGGAGCTGCTGGCGCGCTGGAAGGCGCCGAAGGCCGAGGCCCCGAAAGCCGCGGCGTGAGCATGAGCTCGTGTAGGAGCGCCTTCAGGCGCGAATTCCTTCTTTGCCAGAGGCAAAGCCAAAAGATTCGCGCCTGAAGGCGCTCCTACACTCCCAAGGAAAAGCCCCGGTCTAGACCGGGGCTTTTTTGTTGCGGCAACGCCGGGATTCAGTCGTTGCGGATCGGAACGATCGTCATCTCGACGCGACGGTTCTCGGCGCGGCCGGCCTCGGTGTCGTTGCTGGCGATCGGATAGCGCTCGCCGGCGCCGGTGATGATCAGGCGCTGGCCGCTGATGCCGCGGCTGACCAGGTAATTGGCCACGGCCTGGGCGCGTTCGCGGGACAGCTTGTCGTTGTAGGCATCGCTGCCGATGCTGTCGGTGTGGCCGGCGATTTCGATCATGGTCTGGTCGTATTCGCGCAGGGTGTCGGCCACGCGGTCGAGGACCGCGTAGGCGTTGCGGTTGAGCGTGCTGGAATTGAAGGCGAAGGTGATCGCCTCCGGCATGTCCAGGGTGATGTGGTCGCCGTCGCGGACCACGTCCACGCCGGTGCCCTGCATGCGCTCGCGCAGCGCGCGCTCCTGGTTGTCCTGGTAGCGGCCGATGGCGCCGCCGGCCAGGCCGCCGACACCGGCGCCGATCAGGGCGTGCTGGCGACGCTCGGTGGCGTCGTCGCCGCTGAGCAGGCCGGCCACGGCACCGACGGCCGCGCCGATGAGCGCGCCGCGCTGGGTGCGATTGACGTCTTCCTGGTAGGGATCATTCTGCTGCGGCGGCGGGTTGGAGCCGTAATAACCGCCCCCGGTCGTGGCGCAGCCGGCGAGCAGGGCGGTGGAAATAGCGGTGGCGATGAGCACATGGTTTCTTGTTTTCATGGCAGGACTCCTGGAAAGGTGTGGAGGTGCCAGGGAAGCATGCACCCTTCCGGCGCCACTTCGGTGAAGCGGCGTTGGAAGGGTTCAGGTAGCTGACTAGTCCACCTGTGCCGCTGCGAAGCGGTCCAGCGCGCGTTCAGCCTGGCCCCGTTCGTGGTCCGACAGGCGTCGCGCCACCGCCCGGTAGCGTTCGATCAGGGCCGGGTCGGCCGGCATGGCGGCGGCAAGGGCGCGCAGCACCTGCGCGGTCTCGTGCCCGGAGCCGACCTCGCCGAGTGAGTCGAGCACGGCGAGGGCAAGCGTCTCGTCCACGGCATCGTGGCCGATCAGGCTGTCCAGGGCCTGGCGCTGCTCGTAGTCCGAGTTCACGCCGGCCAGCAGCGCAAACCACGCGGACTGTACCCCGGGATCACGACGGGCCATGGGCACGGCCTGGTC
>CAXAYM010000417.1:0-2027 GCA_963973175.1 uncultured Arenimonas sp. | reverse complement strand
ATCACGAAGCTCGCCGCCTTGGGCAGGGCCCGGCGCACCACCGGGTTGGCGGCGGCCTGCGGTTCGCCGGTCAGCTTCACCAGCACCTGGGCCAGGGCCCGGGCGGTGGCGGCGCGGCGTTCGCCCGCGGACTGGCTCAGCAGCTCGCTTTCACCGGTGTAGAGCGCCATGTCGCGCACGGCCTCGCCGTCGGCCAGCGGGCCGGCACCGGAATCCTGGGTGTCGGCGGTGGCATCTTCGGGCAGCCGCACTTCGGGCACCGGCGATTCCGCGGAAGCGAAGGGCGCGGCCGCCAGGACCAGCAGGGCGGCGAACAAACGGGCGTTCAGGCGTGGGCGCATGGGCTCGGGGGCGTGCAGGGCAGGCTGGAATGGTGCCGGATAGGGGCCGGCCCGTCCATGTTCGGTAGAATGACGGCCTTTCCCAGCGCCGGACTTGCCGTGACCACGCCCACTCCCCTCACCTACCGCGACGCGGGTGTTGATATCGACGCCGGCAACGAGCTCGTCGAGCGCATCAAGCCCCTGGTCAAGCGCACGTTCCGGCCGGAAGTGATGGGCGGCCTGGGCGGTTTCGGCGCCCTGTTCGACCTGGCCGGCAATTACCGCGAGCCGGTGCTGGTGTCGGGCACCGACGGCGTCGGCACCAAGCTCAAGCTGGCCCAGCAGCTCGGCCGCCACGACAGCATCGGCATCGACCTGGTCGGCATGTGCGTGAACGACGTGCTGGTGCAGGGCGCCGAGCCGCTGTTCTTCCTGGACTATTTCGCTACCGGCAAGCTCGACGTCGACACCACCGTGGCGGTCGTGTCGGGCATCGCCAAGGGCTGCGAACTGGCCGGCTGCGCGCTGATCGGCGGCGAAACCGCCGAGATGCCCGACATGTACGGCCCGGGCGAATACGACCTGGCCGGCTTCACCGTCGGCGCGGTGGAAAAGTCGCAGCTGCTCGACGGCGCGAAGGTCCGCGAGGGCGACGTGCTGCTGGGCATCGCGTCCTCGGGCCCGCATTCGAACGGCTATTCGCTGATCCGCCGCATCTACGACCGGGCCGGCCGCCCGGCCGATCTCGACGTCGGCGGCGTGAAGCTGGTCGACGCGCTGATGGCACCGACCACGCTCTACGTGAAGCCGGTGCTCGAGCTGCTCGGCAAGCACGCGCTGCACGCCATGGCCCACATCACCGGCGGCGGCCTGACCGAGAACATCATCCGCGTCATCCCCGACGGCCTGGGCCTGGACATCGAGGCCTCGGCGATCGAACTGCCGCCGGTCTTCGACTGGCTCCAGCGCGAGGGCGCGGTGGCGCGCGAGGAAATGTGGCGCACCTTCAACTGCGGCGTCGGCTTCGTGCTGGTGCTGGCCCCGGGCGACGTCGCCGCGGTGTCGGCCGACCTGCAGCGCCTGGGCCTGGCACACCGGGCCATCGGCCAGGTGGTCAAGGCCGGCGACGAGCGCGTTCGCATCGGCTGACACCACAGATGGGTAGGAGCGCCTTCAGGCGCGAATCCTTTCTTTGCCATGGGCAAAGTCAAAAGATTCGCGCCTGAAGGCGCTCCTGCAAGGAGGAAGCGGCTATGTTCGAATTCAAGCTCGCCATCCTGGCTTCCGGGCGGGGCAGCAACCTGCAGGCCCTGCTGGCCGCCATCGATGCCGGCACGCTGCCGGCGCGTGTGGCGGGCGTCTTCCCCGACAAACCCGCCTGCGGCGCCATCGCCATCGCCCGCGCGCGCGGCCTGCACGCAGTCGCCTTGAAGCCCCGCGACTACGCCGATCGCGCCGCCCACGATGAAGCGCTGTTCAGCGCCGTGGCCGATGTTCAGCCCGACCTCATCGTCTGTGCCGGTTACTTGCGCATCATCACCGATGCCACCGTGCGCCGATTCGAGGACCGAATGATCAACCTGCACCCGTCCCTGCTGCCCCGCCACCCCGGGCTGGACACCCACGCCCGCGTGCTTGCCGCCGGCGAAACCGAGCATGGCGCCAGCGTGCACGCCGTCATCCCGGCGCTCGACGCCGGCCCGG
>CAXAYM010000416.1:0-2061 GCA_963973175.1 uncultured Arenimonas sp. | reverse complement strand
TCTGGGCGCTGGTGATCGCGTTCTCGGTGTTGGTACCGATGATGCCGGGCATGAGCATGGCGGGCATGATGGGCAAACCCGACATCCCGCCGGGCTGGGCCTATTCGCCGTCGACCTGGCTTCAGCGGATGCCACTGGGCGTTCTGGCGCTGATCGGTTTCGTCATCGCCCGCGTCCTGGGCGCCTACCAGCTCGGTCATCTCGATGCCGTCTGGGAACCGTTCTTCGCCGGGGTCGGCGAGGCATCGGGACGCATGAACGGGACCGAGGCCATCATTACCTCAGACGTGTCCAAGGCCTGGCCCATCGCCGATGGCGCGTTGGGGGCCATCGTCTACACCCTGGAGTTGGCCATGATCTGGATGGCCGGCAAGGACCGTTGGCGGACGATGCCCTGGATGGTGCTGGGGCTGGCGATCCTGATCGTGCCCCTGGGCGTGGTCAGCATCTACTTCATCATCATCCAGCCCATCGTCATCGGCACCTGGTGCACCCTGTGCCTGTTGGCGGCGCTGGCGATGGCGATCATGATCCCCTACTCGCTCAACGAGTTCGTGGCCATGGGCCAGTTCCTGGCCTGGGCGCGACGCGAGGGCAAGCCCTTCTGGCGCACGTTCTGGACCGGCGATGCGATGGCGGGTGGCCGCGACGACGACGCCCCCGGGCTGGTGGCTTCGCCCCGTGACCAATGGGCGCAGGCGACGCGGGGCGTCACCTATCCCGGCACGCTGCTGCTCAGCATTGCTCTGGGCATCTGGTTCATGTTGACGCGCCTGGTGTTTGGCAATGCGGGCGATCTTGCCGATAGCGATCACCTGATTGGCGCCCTGGTCGTCACCTTCTCGATCATCGCCTTGGCCGAGGTCGGACGAGCAGTGCGCTTTATCAACCTCCCCTTCGGTGCCTGGCTCGTGGCCGCCCCCTGGCTGCTCGACGGCGCCGGCTCGTCGTTCGCGACGTGGAACAGCGTGGTGGGCGGCGCGCTGCTGATCGCACTGGCCCTGCCGCGTGGACGAATCCGGGATAGCTACGCGGGCTGGGACCGTTACGTAGTGTGAGGCGCCGGCAGCGGCCGTGTGGAACCCTTGAAGATGGAGATGAGCCTCATGAAGCGACATCGGCGTGCCGGCCTCTGGGCCGAGACGAACCAAGCCTCTTCGAAGCGGTGCCGCGACCGCTGCCGTGGCACGGACCCGTGCGGCGTCGGGAGTGAACCATGCCTGTGATGCGGCAGGTTCGCTTCCACGGACGCGGTGGCCAAGGCGCGGTGTCGGCCGCGGCGCTGCTGTCGATGGCTGCCTTCGAGGACGGCTTCGAGTCACAGGCCTTCCCAAAGTTTGGGTCCGAACGGCGGGGCGCTCCCGTTGAGGCATATGTGCGGATCAGCGATGCGCCGATCCGCAGCCATAACCAGGTGTACACCCCGGACGCCGTGGTGATCCTGGATGCCACCTTGTTGCGTGCCGAGCCGGTGCTGCAAGGCCTCCGCGAGGGCGGCTTGGCGCTCATCAACGCCGACGCAGCGCCCGCGCTGCGCACCGAGCCGACGGGTTGCCGCTGGCTGGCCGTGCCGGCCGACCGGATCAGCGTGGCCCAGTTGGGGCGTCCGTTCCCCAATACCGCGCTCCTGGGCGCGCTGGCGGCCGCCACGGGCTGGGTGGACCTGCCGGCGCTCGAAACGGTCGTGCGCCGTCAGTTGGGCGGCAAGGGTGAGCACGTGGTGTCGGCCAATCTGGCGCTCTTGCGCCAGGGGTTCGAACTCGGCCAGGACAGGAGGGCGACATGAAACGCCAGATCTTGCGGTCAATCAGTTCCGACGGGTTCAGGTCGAAGGGTCACAGGCCGTGGCCGAGGCCGTGCGCTTGTGTCGGCCGCAGGTGATTGCCGCGTATCCGATCACGCCCCAGACCCACATCGTTGAGCGTCTGGCCCAGATGGTGGCCGACGGCGACCTGGTGGCCGAATACGTCAGCACCGAAAGCGAGTTGGCCGCCACCTCGGTCGTACTGGGTGCGGTCGCGGCCGGGGCACGGGCCTACACCGCGAGTGCGTCCCAGGGCC
>CAXAYM010000415.1:0-2082 GCA_963973175.1 uncultured Arenimonas sp. | reverse complement strand
TGTTGCCGGCCGTGGCGGGCGACGCCGAGCCGGCGGATCCGGTGACCCGCGCGCTCATCCGCGAAATTCGCGCGCGTCGCTGAAACCCGGGGATCTCACTTCCCGGTGTGCCGGGCCAGGGCCCAGGCGACGTGTTCGCGCACCAGCGCGCTGGGGTGGTCGCGGCGCGAGGCCAGGGCCGACAGCACCCCGGGCGTGGTCGGCGCGTTGCCCAGGGCCACGGCGATGTTGCGCAGCCAGCCTTCGTGGCCGGTGCGGCGGATCGCGGAGCCTTCGGTGCGACGGAGGAACTCGTCTTCCTCCCAGGCGAACAGTTCGGCCAGGCTGGCCGTGTCCAGGCCGTTGCGGGCGCGGAAGTCGGGCTCGTCGTGGCGTACCGCGAACTTGTTCCAGGGGCAGGCCAGCTGGCAGTCGTCGCAGCCAAAGATGCGGTTGCCCACCAGCGGGCGCAGTTCTTCGGGGATGGCCTCGCGCAGTTCGATCGTCAGGTAGCTGATGCAGCGCCGGGCATCGACCCGGTAGGGCGCGATGATGGCGCCGGTGGGACAGACCTCGATGCAGCGCGTGCAGGTGCCGCAGTGCGCGCTGGCCGGTACGTCCACCGGCAGCGGCAGGTCGGTGTAGATTTCGCCGAGGAAAAACCAGCTGCCGGCGTCGCGGTTGATCAGGCAGCTGTGCTTGCCGATCCAGCCCAGGCCGGCATCGCGGGCCAGCGCGCGCTCGAGCACCGGCGCCGAATCGACGAAAGCCCGGTAGCCGAAGGGGCCGGTTTCTTCGGCGATTCGCTCGGCCAGCTTCTGCAGGCGGTTGCGCATCAGCTTGTGGTAGTCGCGGCCCAGGGCGTAGCGCGCGACGTAGGCGCGCTCGCCGTCGGCCAGGGTTTCCCAGCACGCCTCGTCCTCGTCGGTTCCGTAGTCGAGCCGCACCGACACCACGCGGACGGTGCCCGGCACCAGCTCGGCCGGCCGCGAGCGCTTCTCGCCGTGCCGGGCCATGTAGTCCATGCGCCCATGCAGGCCCTCGGCCAGCCAGGCGCGCAGGTGCGCCGCGTCCTGGTCCAGCGTGATGCCGGCGATGCCGACCTGCTGGAAGCCAAGTTCGGTGCCCCAGGCCCGGATGGCCCGGGCCAGGGCGTGCATGTCGGCCGGGTCGTGCATGCCGGCAAGTATAGAATCCCGCCATGGCCGACATGCTCCCCCTATACCGCGCCGACCAGGTGCGGGCGATGGACCGCCGCGCGATCGAGCAGTGGGGCATCCCCGCTTACGAGCTGATGTGCCGCGCCGGCACTGCGGCCTGGGACCTGCTGAGGGCGCAATGGCCGCAGGCGCGCTGCATCGGCGTGGCCTGCGGGCCGGGCAACAACGGCGGCGACGGCTACGTGCTGGCGCGACTGGCCCGCGAAGCCGGCTGGATCGTCCACGTGGTTTCCGCACCAGGCGGCCACCCGCGCCGTGACCCCGCACGAGCGGCGCTCGCAGCCTGGCGGGCGGCCGGCGGGCGCGTGGAATCCTTCGACGGCATGCTGCCGGACGTGGACGTGTGGGTAGACGCGATCTATGGCATCGGCCTGACCCGCCCGCCCTCCGACGCCGTGCGGGCGCTGATCGAACGCATCAACGCCAGTCGCCGGCCCGTGCTGGCCCTGGACGTTCCCTCGGGCCTGGACGCAGACCGCGGCCATGCCCCGGGCATGGTGGTGAATGCACGCATCACCCTGTCCTTCATCGCGGCCAAACAAGGCCTGTACACGGGAGCCGCGCGCGACTTCGACGGCGAGGTGCGCGTGGACCGTCTGGACCTGCCGCCGATCGACACCGACCAGGACCCTCCCTCGGCCTGGCTGGTGCGCGACAGCGACCTGTCGGGCTGGCTGGCACCGCGCCATGCCAACGCCCACAAGGGCGAACACGGCCACGTGCTCTGCATCGGCGGCGAGGTCGGCATGGGCGGGGCGGTGCGCCTGTGCGCCGAGGCCGCCCTGCGCACCGGCGTCGAGCGCTTCAGCGCCAACGCCATCGGCCACTTCGACCTGACCGACCGGGTCCGCCTGACCGGCGAGCTGCTCTATGGCCGCACAGA
>CAXAYM010000414.1:0-2089 GCA_963973175.1 uncultured Arenimonas sp. | reverse complement strand
CCTGCTCGCGCCGGCCGCCGCGCCGCCCGAGGATCCCATCGATACCGGCGCCGAACTCTTCGACCACCTGGCCGAACGTTTCCGGTCCCCGGTGTGCATCAAGGGCGACGCCAACCGCGCCTGGCGAAAGCGTTATGCCGGCCACCCGGCGTCCTTCGCGCGGCACCTGGAAGAAATCATGCCGCTGATGGCCTACGTCGCGACCGAGGTGGAGCGTCGTGGCCTGCCGGCGGAGTTCGTGCTGATCCCGATCGTCGAAAGCTGGTACCGGCCCGCCGCGATCGGAGCCGGTGGGCCCGCCGGCATGTGGCAGATGATCGCCAGCACCGCGCGCAACCACGGCATCCGCATCCAGGCCGGCTACGACGGCCGGCTGTCGCCGGTGGCGTCGACGGACGCCGCGCTGGATTACCTGGTCGCGCTGTCGGCGCGTTTCGACGGCGACTGGCGCGCCACCGCGATGGCCTACAACGCCGGCGAGTACCGGATCCTGCGCGCGTTCCGCTCCAACGGCCACGAACAGGCGTCGGCCGAGCGCAGGTTGCCCCAGGGGCTCTCGCGCACCACCTACGACTACGTCGCCAAGATCCGGGCCCTGGCCTGCCTGATCGCCGAGCCCGGGCGGCAGGGGCTCGCGCTGCCCCGGGAGGCCCGGTTCGTGCCGCTGGCCCGCATTGCGCTGCCGCCAGGCGCGTCCTCGCTCGACCAGGCCGCCCTGGGCCTGGTCACCGATGCCCGCGAGCTGCGCCGGCTCAATCCCGCCTACCGCGGCGGCCGGGTGATCGATGGCGCGCCGCGGGAAGTCCTCGTGCCCGCCGACCCGGCCACCCTGCTCGCGTCGGCCAGCCTGCCGCCCGCCCCTCCCGCCCGCGACCTTCCCGCGCGCAGCCATCGCGTGCGCAGCGGCGACACGCTGTCGGGCATCGCGCGCAAGTATGGCGTCGGCCTGCGGCAGATCTACCGGCTCAACGGGCTCACCGGTCGCTCGGTGCTGCAGGTGGGCCAGCAGGTGCGGATCGACCCCTGATCGGGCTCCATGCTTGGCGGTATGGCCCGCGCCGGGCGAAACTAGGGCGTTCGCACCGCCGACTCGGCGGCACCAGGAGGAGAACATGGGATTTCTGACGGGCAAACGTGCCCTGATCGTGGGTATCGCCAGCCAGCGCTCCATCGCCACCGGCATCGCCGAAGCCATGCATCGCGAGGGCGCCGAGCTGGCGTTCACCTACCAGAACGACAAGCTCAAGTCGCGGGTCGAGGACGCCGCGCGGGAGAACGGTTCGGACATCGTGCTGCCGCTGGACGTTGCCGACGATGCCCAGATCGAGAGCGTGTTCACCGAGCTCGGCAAGCGCTGGGACGGGCTGGACATCCTGGTGCATTCGGTCGGCTTCGCGCCGCGCGAGGCCATCGAGGGTGAATACCTGCAGGGCCTGACCCGCGAGAACTTCCGCATCGCCCACGACATCTCCAGCTACAGCCTGGCCGCCCTGGCCAAGGCGGCGCGGCCGATGATGAAGGGCCGCGGCGGCAGCATCCTGACGCTGAGCTACCTCGGCGCACAGCGCGCGCTGGTGAACTACAACGTCATGGGCGTGGCCAAGGCCAGCCTGGAAGCCAACATGCGCTACCTCGCGCTGAACCTCGGGCCCGAGGGCACGCGCGTGAATGCCATCTCCGCCGGTCCGATCAAGACGCTGGCCGCGGCGGGCATCGCCAACTTCCGCAAGATGCTCGGCCACGTCGAGGAATACGCGCCGCTGCGCCGCAGCGTCACGATCGAGGACGTCGGCAACGTGGCCGCCTTCCTGTGTTCGGACCTCGCGTCGGGCGTCACCGGTGAAGTCACCTACGTGGACGCGGGCTACAACATCCTGGGCATGACCGGCATCGACGGCGTCTGAATACCCGGCCAGACGGGTACAGGAATCAAAAAAAGGCCCGGGAAATCCCGGGCCTTTTTCATGCGGCGGGCGAAGGGCTCAAAGCCGCTCTTCGGCCACCGTGACGGTGTACTGCCGGCGCAGCGCCTGCACGTAGGCCTCGGCCTCGACCACGGCCCGCGCCTGGGCCAGCTGCTCGCGCAGGG
>CAXAYM010000413.1:0-2131 GCA_963973175.1 uncultured Arenimonas sp. | reverse complement strand
CTACGACAAGATGTGTTTCACGGTCTCCTCGGCCGGCGGCCGCCGCGGCGCCCAGATGGGCACCTTTGACGTCGCCCACCCGGACGTGAAGGAATTCATCGGCGCCAAGCGCGAGGACGGCCGCCTGCGCCAGTTCAACCTGTCGCTGCTGGTCACCGACGAGTTCATCCAGGCCGTCGAGGCCGACACCGACTGGCCGCTGGTGTTCCCGGTGAACGTCAAGGAAGCCGGCGACGTCGACGTCAACGACCCCAAGCAGGTGGTCTGGCGCGACTGGCCGCATTCCGAGAACTACGTGACCCGCGAAGACGGCATGGTGGCCTGCAAGATCTACGGCCACATCCGCGCCCAGCAGCTGTGGAACCGCATCATGGCGTCCACCTACGACTTCGCCGAGCCTGGTTTCATCCTGATCGACCGCGTCAACGAGATGAACAACAACTGGTGGTGCGAAACCATCCGCGCCACCAATCCCTGCGGCGAGCAGCCGCTGCCGCCCTACGGCGCCTGCCTGCTGGGGTCGGTCAACCTCACCAAGTTCGTGCGCGACCCCTTCACCGACAAGGCCAGCTTTGACTGGGACGAGTACCGGGAAGTCGTGCGCGTGTTCACCCGGATGCTCGACAACGTGGTCGAGGTCAACGGCCTGCCGCTGGAACAGCAGCGCCGGGAGATCATGCGCAAGCGTCGCCACGGCATGGGCTTCCTGGGCCTGGGCAGCACCGTCACCATGCTGCGCATGAAGTACGGCGAGCCCGATTCGGTGAAGTTCACCGAGGACGTCAGCCGCGAAATGGCGCTGGCGGGCTGGGAAGTCGCGCTTTCGCTGGCCAAGGAAAAGGGCCCGGCGCCGATCATGGACGAGGACTTCACGGTCACCGCCGAGATGCTGCGCAAGCGCCCGGAAATGAAGAAGGACGGCTGGAAGGTCGGCCAGAGCATCAAGGGCCGGCAGCTGCACGCGCTGTATTCTCGCTACATGCAGCGGGTGTCCGAGGTGGCGCCCGAGCTGGTGAAGGACCTGTCCGAGACCGGCGCGCGCTTCACCCACCACAGCTCGATCGCGCCGACCGGCACGATCTCGCTGTCGCTGGCCAACAACGCCTCCAACGGCATCGAACCCAGCTTCGCCCACCACTACAGCCGCAACGTGATCCGCGAAGGCAAGAAGTCCAAGGAAAAGGTCGAGGTCTTCAGCTTCGAGCTGCTGGCCTACCGCACCCTGGTCAATCCCGCGGCGATGCCGTTCAGCGACGACGAGAAGACCCGCCTGCCGGAGTACTTCGTCTCGGCCGACGACATCACGCCCAAGGCGCACGTGGACATCCAGGCGGCGTCGCAGAAGTGGATCGATTCCTCGATCTCCAAGACCGCCAACGTCCCGACGGACTACCCGTACGAGGACTTCAAGGACATCTACCTTTACGCCCACAAGCAGGGCCTGAAGGGCTGCACCACCTTCCGGTTCAACCCGGCCGCCTTCCAGGGCGTGCTGGTGAAGGAAACCGACCTGGAGAACACCACCTACCGCTTCGAGCTCGAGGACGGCAGCGTGGTCGAGGCCAAGGGCAACGAGGAAATCGAATACGACGGCGAGCTGCATACCGCGGCCAACTTGTTCGACGCCCTCAAAGAAGGGTATTACGGCAAGTTCTGAGGCAACCCCCGCGGCGCCCCGCCGTGGTTTTCGTAGACGAGGAGAGCGGTATGAGTAATGGCAACGGTGTCACGGCGGCCCTGTCCAGTGCCGCTGGAAGCGTCAGCGACAAAGCACAGGAGATCGGCGGCGCCATCGCCGACAAGGCCGAGGCTGCGATGAAGGCGGCAAAGAAAAAGGCGGCCCCGGTGATCAAGAAGGCCAAGGCCCAGGTCAAGAAGGCCGAGAAGTCCGACGCCGGCAAGGCGGTCAAGAAGGCCGTCAAGGGCGCGAAGAAGAAGGTCGACGCCGCCGTGAAGGCGGTCGAGGCCAAGGTTGGCGGCAAAAAGGCGCCCAAGAAGAAGGCCGCGGCCAAGAAGAAGGTTGCGCCGAAGAAAAAGGCCGCCGCCAAGAAGACCACGGCCAAGCGCAAGGTCGCCGGCAAGAAGGTCGCGGTGAAGAAGAAGGCCGCGGCGAAGAAGACGACGGCCAAGC
>CAXAYM010000412.1:0-2137 GCA_963973175.1 uncultured Arenimonas sp. | reverse complement strand
ACAATTAGTTCAGAAAATCTTGAACTCTTTGTTGGTGGTGGTCTTGCCATTGGTGCCGGTGACGCCCACCAGCCGCAGCGCCTCCGAGGGCGCGCCGTAGAAACGATTGGCGAGCTCGCCCTGGCGAACGCGCAGGCCGGGGAAGGCGACCGCATTGGCCGGCAGCTTCACCGTCTCGGGCGCCGGAGGCTCGAACAGGATCACGCTGGCCCCGGCGGCTTGTGCCTGGTCCAGGTGGCGCAGCCCATGGGTGGTTTCGCCGGCCAGCGCGATGAACGCGTCGCCCTCGCGCAGCGCGCGGCTGTCGGCGCCCAGGCCGTGCACCAGCGGGTCCAGGCCGGGCGGCGCGAGCGCCAGGCCATCGAGCAGTTCGTGCAGCGGCATGGCGTGGGTCACGGCGCCACCTCCGGCGCAGCCGCCGGTGCCACGCGGGCACTGGCTGCCTGTTTGGCCTGCTTGGCTGCCTGCGCGGCGTACCAGCCTTCGATGTCGTCCGGCGGCACGTCCATCAGCCTCAGCGCGCCTTCCATGACGCGGTGGAAGACCGGCGCCGAGACCGCGCCGCCGCCGTACTCGAGCCCCTGCGGTTCGTGGATGACCACGGCCATCGCGAAGCGCGGGTTGCTCGCCGGCACCAGGCCGACGAACACCGCTGCGTAGCGTTTGGCCGCATAACCGCCACCACTGGCCTTGCGCGAGGTGCCGGTCTTGCCGGCAACGCGGTAACCGAGCACGGCGGCGCGGCGGGCGGTGCCGTCGGGCCCGACCACGGTCTCGAGCATGTCCATCAGCTGGCCTGCAACGGCGGGGTCGATCACCTGGGTGCCTTCCCCTGCCCCCCCCTTGACGAAGGTGGCCTCCATCAGCCGGCCATGGTTGCCGACGGCGGCGTAGGCGCGCGCCAGCTGCAGCGGCGTGACCGAAAGGCCGTAACCGTAGGAGATCGCGGCTTTCTCGGTCGGGCCCCATTCCGAAGCCGGCGCCAGCACGCCCGGCACTTCGCCCGGGAAATCGCTCCCGCTGCGCTGGCCGAGGCCGAACCGCCGGTACATGTCGTACTGGTGGTCGGCGCTGAGCTCGTTGGACACCCGGATGGCGCCAACGTTGGAACTCTTGGTCAGGATGCCGGCGAGGCTGAGCGTACCGTAGTTCCGGAAATCCCGGACGGGGTGGCCACCGGGGAGCATGGTGTAGCCCGGCGACGTGTCGATCAGCGAGGCGGGTGAGAACTTGCCCGCCTCCAGCGCCGCCGCCAGGGTGAAGGTCTTCATCACCGAGCCGGGTTCGACCACGTCGGTGACGGCGCGGTTGCGGCGCGACTCGGCGTCGGCACCCACGCGCGAGTTGGGGTTGTAGGACGGCTGGTTAACCATCGCCAGCACTTCGCCGGTGGGCACGTCCAGCACCACCACCGAGCCGCTGGTGGCGCCCGTCTCGACCAGGGCCGACTTCAGTTCGCGGTAGGCGAGGTACTGGATGCGGCGGTCGATCGACAGCGTGAGATCGCCGCCCGGTTCAGCGGATTCGACCAGGTCGACATTTTCGACGATGCGGCCGCGGCGATCGCGGATGACCCGCTGCTTGCCTTCCTTGCCGGTCAGGTGGTGGTTGAAGGCCAGCTCCAGGCCTTCCTGGCCCTTGTCGTCGATGTTGGTGAAACCCAGCACGTGGGCCATCACCTCGCCATAGGGATAAAAACGCCGGAACTCGCGCTGCGAATAAACGCCGGGAATGCCCAGGTCGGTGATGGTCTCGGCGACATCGGGATTGAGATGGCGACGCAGGTAGACGAATTCCTTGTCGGCGCGCTCGGACACGCGGCGCGTGAGCACGTCCTCCGGGATCGACAGCGCCCGTGCCAGCTCGGGGAGCCGGTCCGGGTGCAGGAGCAACTCCTGCGGATTGGCCCAGATCGATTCCACCGGCGACGACACCGCCAGCGGCTCGCCGTTGCGGTCGGTGATCATGCCGCGCGAGGTGGCGATCGGGATCTCGCGCAGGAAGCGCGCGTCGCCCTGGCGCTGGTAGAACTCCTCGCTGACCACCTGCAGGTGCGCGGCGCGCGCCACCAGCACCGCACAGCAGGCGCCGAGGATGCCGCCGACCACCATCAGGCGCCGGCGCGGGCTGTAGTTGC
>CAXAYM010000411.1:0-2145 GCA_963973175.1 uncultured Arenimonas sp. | reverse complement strand
CCCTGGATGACGCCACCCACTACGCCGCCGAAGACGCCGACGTCACCCTGCGCCTGCACGGCGTGCTGTCGGAAAAACTCGCCGCCGAGCCGGGCCTGCAGGCGGTGTACCGCGACATCGAGATGCCGCTGGTGCCGGTGCTCACGCGCATGGAGGCCACCGGCGTGCTGGTGGATGCCGACGAGCTTCGCCGCCAGAGTTCGGACCTGTCCCAGCGCATGATGGCCGCGCAGAAGCGCGCGCATGAAATCGCCGGCCGCGCCTTCAACCTCGACTCGCCCAAGCAGCTCGGCGCCCTGCTGTTCGACGAGCTCAAGCTGCCGGTGGTGGTGAAGACCCCGGGCGGCGCGCCGTCCACCAACGAGGAAGCGCTGGAGGCCATCGCCGACCAGCATGAACTGCCCAGGCTGGTGCTCGAGTACCGTGGCCTGGCCAAGCTTCGCAACACCTATACCGACAAGCTGCCGGAGATGATCAACCCCGACACCGGCCGCGTGCACACCAGCTACCACCAGGCTGGCGCTGCCACCGGACGCCTGAGCTCGAACGACCCGAACCTGCAGAACATCCCGATCCGCAGCCCCGACGGTCGCCGCATCCGCACCGCGTTCATCGCCCCGAAGGGGCGCAAGATCGTCGCCTGCGACTACTCGCAGATCGAACTGCGCATCATGGCCCACCTCTCGGGCGACGACGGCCTGCTGCAGGCCTTCGAGAGTGGCCAGGACGTGCACAAGGCCACCGCCGCCGAAGTCTTTGGCGTCGCCGTGGACGAGGTGAGCGGCGACCAGCGCCGGGCCGCCAAGGCGATCAACTTCGGCCTGATGTACGGCATGAGCGCCTGGGGCCTGGCGCGCCAGCTCGGCATAGGTCGCGGCGAGGCGCAGGACTACATCGCGCTCTATTTCAGCCACTATCCCGGCGTGCGCGATTACATGGAGCGCGTGCGCCAGCAGGCGCGCGAACAGGGTTACGTCGAAACCGTCTTCGGCCGCCGCCTTCAGCTCAATGAGATCCACTCGCGCAACCAGGCCCAGCGCGCCGGCGCCGAACGCGCGGCGATCAACGCGCCGATGCAGGGCACCGCGGCCGACATCATCAAGCGCGCCATGGTCACGGTCGACCAGTGGCTCGACGGCCACCGCGACAAGGCCGCGATGCTGATGCAGGTGCACGACGAACTGGTGTTCGAAGCCGAGGCCGGGTTCGTCGACACCCTGGTGGCCGAGGTCCGCCAGCGCATGTGCGCCGCTGCGGACCTCAAGGTGGCCCTGGTGGTGGACGTGGGGGTGGGCGAAAACTGGGACGAAGCGCACTGATTCTTGCGCACGAATACGCTTAGATATCAACCGCTTGGGGGCAAGTGAACGCGTCCTGAACCGAACGCGGTTTTAACGCGTCTGTTCACGAACTTCTCATGCACAGGGGGGTCTACTAGGCGCGTCGGATGCAAGGTCCGGCGCAGGATCACTCCCTCCCCTGAGTGGATCCAATCGGAGCAGGGTTCTCCCCAACCTGCGCTCCAACCCCTGACCCCGCGGGCTTCCCCTGGCCCGCGGGGTTTTTATTTGCCCGCCGGCAGCTCGGAAAGCCAGTCACGGGGCCGCAGGTAGTCGGCCAGCCGCGCCTCCGCGCTGCCCGGCCCGGGGCTGTAGGCGTATTCGAAGCGCACCCGCGGCGGCAGGCTCATCAGGATCGATTCGGTGCGACCGCCGCTTTGCAGCCCGAACAGGGTGCCCCGGTCCCAGACCAGGTTGAACTCCACGTAGCGGCCGCGCCGGTAGAGCTGGAACTCCCGCTCGCGCTCGCCGTAGGGGGTGTCCTTGCGGCGCCCCACGATCGGCAGGTAGGCGTCCAGGAAACCCTCGCCGACCGCCCGCGTGTAGCCGAAACAGGCCTCGAAGCCGTCCGCGTGCAGGTCGTCGTAGAACAGCCCGCCCACGCCGCGGGTTTCATCGCGGTGTTTGAGGAAGAAGTACCGGTCGCACCAGGCCTTGTGCTCGGCGTAGCGCTGCTCCCCGTAGGGCGCGCACAGGTCGCGGGCCACCTGGTGCCAGTGCCGCACGTCCTCGTCCACCGGGTAGAAGGGCGTCAGGTCGAATCCGCCGCCGAACCACCAGATCGGCTCGCAACCGGCCGGCCGGG
>CAXAYM010000410.1:0-2147 GCA_963973175.1 uncultured Arenimonas sp. | reverse complement strand
AAGGCAGCAGCGGCAGCGCCAGCAGCAGCCCGGAAGCGGCCACCGCCGCGGCGAGGCTGTCATGGGCGCCTCGCCGGCGAATCGCGGTGAACGCCAGCACGCCGACTGACAGCAGCAGGTACAGCCAGCCCGCGAACAGGGGCGTGTCCACCAGCGCGTCCAGGCGAGGCTGCACCAGGCGATGCAGCCCACCCGATGGTGCCGCGATGGCCGGGTTGTCGCGCAGCGGCACGATCGCTGGCTGCAGCACCTGGAAGTCCGGCTGCGTCGCCTGGCGCAAGCCCAGCAGGTAGGCCGACACCTCGGCGCGGTGGCCGAAGTAGGCACGCGGGTGGTCCAGCGGCAGCGAAAGCCAGGTGCGGCGAAGGTCCGCGTACTGCGCCGGCGTGTAGTCGTAATAGAAGTTCAGTCGCAGCTGTCCGGACTCGAAGCTCGGCACGTTGACGAAGGGCGAGAAGTCGCGGCGCAGGTCGTTGACGGTCAGTCCGGGTTCGACCCAATCAGGAGGGAACAGCACGCGGTCCTCGGCGATCGACACCGCCGCAATGTCCCACATCGCGATGACCGGCCACACCGGCGCGTCGCGCGCGCCGGGTGCCAGGTTGGCGAGCGTGACCGCCAGGTGCAGGCCGGCGGCCAGCACGATCGTCGCGGCCGTGGCCCGCAGCCAACGCCCCGGCCATACCCGCCAGGCGACCCAGGCCAGCAGCGGCAGCGCCGCGGGCAGGGCGTTGTGGCGGAAAGAACAGCCCGCCGCGAGCAGCAACAGGGCCGCGATCCGCCAGCTTCGCCGGGGCGCGGAAAGGTCCGCGACCAGGCAGGCCACGGCGCCGGCGAACAGCGCCATCATCCATACGTCCTTCCACAGGTGCGGCAGCAGCGCCAACAGCGGCGGCCAGGCCCCGAGCAGCCAGACGCAGAGCACACGCCGCCAGGCACCACCGCCCAGCGCCTGCGCGAATCCCGCCACCGCCGCCCACCAGACGAGGACCTGCATCAGGAGCATGCCGCCCGGATCGGGCAGCACCAGCCGCACCACCTGCCAGACCCGCACCATCACCGGCGGGTGGCCGGGGTCGAGTTCGCCGTGGCGGGCCTGCCACCACTGCCAGGCCGAATCCCAGCTCAGGTAGCCCGGCCAGAACGTGGCCAGCACCAGGGCGAGCCCCAGCGTCGCCGCCAGCCAGGGTGCGAGGCGTGTCATGGCCGGTGTTCGCGGGCCATGTATTCGGCGCTGCGCATCTCCACCAGGCGCGAGGCCGTGCGTTCGAATTCGTGGCGGAGCTTTTCGCCCGTGTACAGCCACATCGGTTCGGCCGCGGCGCTGAGCAGCAGGTTGACGTTGCGGTCGTAGAGTTCGTCGACCAGGTGCACGAAGCGGCGCGCCGGGTTGTCGGCCATGGCGTCCATCACCGGCACGTTGGACAGCAGCACGGTGTGGAAGTCGCGCGCCACCTCGATGTAGTCGGCGGCGGCGCGCGGCCCTTCGCACAGCGCGGAAAACTCGAACCAGGCGATGCCCTCGGCCAGCGCGCGGACCGGGATGGGCCGGCCGTTGACCGGCAGCGGGCCGTCCTCGCGCGGGGCGTCGGCGGCCAGGCGTTCGTAGTGCGCGGAGAGGGCGGCCTCGGCATCGCTGCCCAGCGGCGTGAGGTAGGTCTCGGCGCTGGTGAGCTGGCGCAGGCGGTAATCCTGGCCGCTGTCGAGGTGGTGCACCACGCAGTGTTTTTCCAGCAGCGCGATCGCCGGCAGGAAACGCGCGCGCTGCAGGCCGTCGCGATACAGGTTCTTCGGCTCGGTGTTGGAGGTGGTGACCAGCACGACCCCGCGTTCGAACAGGCGGTCGAGCAGGCGGCCCAGGATCATCGCGTCGGCGATGTCGGAGACGATGAACTCGTCGAGCACCAGCAGGCGCAGCTCCTCGGCCAGCGCATCGGCGACCACCGCCACGGTGTCGGCGGTGTCGTCGGGCAGGGCCTGGATGCGCGCGTGCACTTCGACCATGAAACGGTGGAAATGCCAGCGACGTCGCGGCAGGTCACCGAGCTGGTCGAACAGCAGGTCGTTGAGGAAGGTCTTGCCGCGGCCGACGCCGCCCCACAGGTACAGGCCCTGCACCGGCTCCCCCCCCCCCCCCCCCCCCCCCC
>CAXAYM010000409.1:0-2154 GCA_963973175.1 uncultured Arenimonas sp. | reverse complement strand
GGCACCATCCTTTACGGCGCCGACGGCGACTTCAAGGCGGTGGTCAATTCGCTCGACGACGCCCGCTCGCACCTGCGCCGCATGCAGGCCAACGGCGCGTTCTCGGTGAAGAGCTACAACCAGCCGCGCCGCGACCAGCGCCAGCAGATCAACCAGGCTGCGCGCGAGCTGGGCATGCTGGTGGTCGAGGAAGGCGGCAGCACCTTCCAGCACAACATGACCATGGTGGTCGACGGCGTGACCGGCATCGAGCACAACATCCCGGTGGCGCCGCTGTACCGCGACGTGATGGAGCTGTGGCGCCACACCGAGGTCGGCAACACGCCGACCCTGGTGGTGAACTACGGCGGCCTCAACGGCGAGTACTACTGGTACGCCAAGGACAACCTCTGGGAGAACGCGCGCCTGAACCGCTTCTTCCCGAAGGGCTCGCTCGACGACCGCACCATTCGCCGCGAAGCCGGCCCGGAGTGGGACTACTACCACATCGAAGTCGCCAAGGCCGCCAAGAAGCTGCGCGACAGTGGCGTGCCGATCCTGGTCGGCGGCCACGGCCAGATGCAGGGCCTGGCCCCGCACTGGGAAATCTGGTCGCTCAACCAGGGCGGCTTCACGCCCTTCGAGGCGCTGCGCGCGGCCACCATCGACGGCGCCAGCTACCTGGGCCTGGACAAGGAAATCGGCTCGATCGAAACCGGCAAGCGCGCCGACCTGGTGGTGGTGGACGGCAACCCGCTCGAGGACATCCGCCGCAGCGACGACACCGCGATGGTGATGGTCAACGGCCGCCTGTTCAACGCCGCCGACCTGTCCGAGATCGGTGGCAGGCAGCGCCCCGCCCCCGAATTCTTCTGGCAGCGCGGCGGCGCCGGCGTGCCCACCGGCGTAGGCTACGGCCCGACGGTGCCCTGCCACTGCCCGAAGTCGGATCCACACCGGCATTGATAACGTTGCCCGATGACCCCTAGGCAAATCATCCGACGCCGATGCGACCGCGCCATGCTGGTCATGGGCACCTGTTTAGCGCTCATCGCAGGTCTTTCCATCCTTGATGCAGGACCGGGGTACGGATGGCTGGCTATCCTTGCCGTGATCGGCTTCGGGGGGTCAGCCTTCTACGCCCAGGCCGTAGTGGATTGCCCCAAATGCCAGGTCATCTTCGGCCCCTTGGTCTGGCATGTGGCCTATCCTTCCATCGGACTCATGCCGGTGCGCTACTGCCCACACTGTGCGCTTGTCCTTGATGAACTCCGGGGCGCCGCCGGGCAGGACTCCGCGAGCCGCGGGGCGGCGAAGGAGACTGGGGATTCGTGAACGCTCGACGAAAGCAGGAGGCGCCCGATGAAGATTCAGTTCAAGGCGAAGCTGCTCAACCCAGAAGATCCGCCACGGGCCGCGTGGTCATTCCTGCTCGTGCCCAAGGCGGCCAGCGGCAAGCTGTCGTCCCGCGGCCAGGTCGCCGTGGAGGGCACGATGAACGGGGAGGCGTTCAAGGCGATGCTCGAGCCCGACGGCGAAGGCAGCCACTGGCTGAAGGTGGACGCCGCGCTGCGCAGGAAGGCGAAGGCGGAGGTCGGCGAATTGGTCGCGCTGGAAATCGCGCAGGCGGCCGAGCCGCCGGAACCGAAATTGCCGCCTGAGCTTCGCAAGGCGCTGGCCGCCGAGCCTGAGGCCAAGGCGCAGTGGGACGGACTCAAGGCCGCGCAGCGGCACGACTGGATCCTCTGGATCACCTCGGCCAAACGCCCCGAAACCCGCCTCAAGCGCATCGCCAATGCCTGCGACATGCTGGCCTCCGGCAAACGCCGTGTGTGCTGCTTCGACCGGTCGGGCATTTACAGCAAGGGGCTGTCTGCGCCGAAGGCGGCCAGCCAGCGCTAGTGCGCTTCCCACGGGCAGCGCGTCCCGTCCCCTTCCCGAGGGACTGCCGCGGTCGCCGGAGCGCTGGTAGTCTTCCCGCCCATGAAACGGAAACCCGCACCGCTTGCCTTCGCTGCTGTCATTGCCTTCACCCTGGCTTCCGGCGCCGCCGCCGCGGACACTTCGGCCGGTGGCAAGACATTCAAGAAAAACTACGAAGCAGCGGTCACCAACCTGCTCAGTGAAGGCGGCCGGGCGTATGACCGCCGGCTCGGAACCGCATTGCAGGCAAAC
>CAXAYM010000408.1:0-2166 GCA_963973175.1 uncultured Arenimonas sp. | reverse complement strand
CCCCCGAATGCTGACCTTCTATCGCGACGGACTGGGCTTCCCGACCCACAACTTCCAGGAGGGGGAGGACTTCTGCATGTTCGCCCTTGAGGGCAGCTGGCTGGCCCTATTCCCTCGCGAGGCCTCCGCCGAGGACGCGGGTGTTTCTCCGGAAGGCTCCGGCTTTTCGGGTGTGGTCCTGTCCCACAACGCACCCTCTCGCACCGAGGTGGACAGCGTATTTGCTCATGTGTTGAGCGTGGGAGCCCAGGAGATCAAAGCGCCCCAGGAGGTCTTCTGGGGCGGCTATTCCGGTTACTTCGCCGACCCTGAAGGCAACCTCTGGGAAGTGGCCCACAATCCATTCACCGATCTGAGCTGACATGCCCGCCTATGCCGAGCTGATGGCGGCCAGCAACTTCTCCTTCCTGAAGGGCGCCTCGCACCCCTGGGAGCTGGTGGCCACCGCCGAGGCCCTGGGGATTTCGGCCATCGGCGTCTGTGACCGTAACAGCCTGGCGGGCGTGGTGCGGGCCTGGAGCGCCGGGCGCGAGTGCAACATCAGGGTCCTGACCGGCGCCCGGCTGGACTTCGCCGACGGGACGCCGAGCCTGGTCTGCTATCCTAGGGACCGGGAGGCCTATGGCCGTCTGACCCGCCTACTGACGCTCGGCCAACGGCGGGCCAAGAAGGGCGGCTGCGAGCTCTTCTACGAGGACTTCGCCGCCCATGCGGAGGGTCAGGTGGCGCTGACCGTGCCGCCTGAGCGACTGGATGAGGCCTTCGCTCAGGCTCTGACCAGGACGGCGGGCGACTTCCGGGGCCAGGTCTGGCTGGCTGCGGCGCGGGGCTATGGCGCCCGGGATCTGCCGCGGCTGGCCCATCTGCAGGCCCTGGCTGCGGCCAGCGGCGCCCCCATGACGGCGGTCAATGACGTGCTCTATCACGGGCCCGAGCGGCGGCCTTTGCAGGACGTCCTGACCTGCATCGCCGAAAAGACCACCATCGATCAGGCCGGCTGGCGCCTGGCGGCCAATGCCGAGCGACACCTGAAGTCGCCCTCCGAAATGGCCCGTCTGTTCGCCCGCTTCCCGGAGGCCCTGGCGCAGTCGACCACCATCGCCGGCCTGATCGACTTCGACCTATCTGAGCTGCGCTACGATTATCCCGACGAGCCCGTGCCGCCGGGCAAGACCCCCATCGCCCACCTGCGCGACATCACCTGGCGCGGCGCCTCCCAGCGCTATCGCCGCGGCGTGCCCGACAAGGTGCGAAAGCTGCTGAACCACGAGCTCGATCTGATCGAGCGGCTGGACTACGCCAACTATTTCCTCACCGTCCACGACATCGTCGCCTGGGCGAGGGCTCAAGGGATTCTCTGCCAGGGGCGGGGATCGGCGGCCAATTCCTGCGTCTGTTTCTGTCTGGGCGTCACGGCGGTGGACCCCACCAAGCCCGACCAGGACCTGCTGTTTTCCCGCTTCATCTCCGAGGAGCGGGGCGAGCCCCCGGACATCGACGTGGATTTCGAGCACGAGCGTCGCGAAGAGGTGATGCAGTACGTCTATGGCCGCTATGGCCGCGACCGGGCGGCGATCTGCGCCACCGTCATCCACTATCGGCCCCGCATGGCCATCCGCCAGGTGGGCAAGGCGCTGGGCCTCACCGAGGATGTCACCGCGGCGCTCGCCGGCACGGTCTGGGGCAGCTACGGGACTGGCACGCCCGATGATCATGTGCGCCAGACGGGCCTGGACCCCGACAACCCGCAGATCCGCCGGGCCACGACGCTCGCCACAGAGCTGATCGGCTTTCCCCGGCACCTGTCGCAGCACGTGGGCGGCTTCATCCTCACCAAGCGGCGGCTGGACGAGACCGTGCCCATCGGCAACGGGGCCATGAAGGACCGCACCTTCATCGAATGGGACAAGGACGACATCGATGCGCTGGGCCTGATGAAGGTCGACGTCCTGGCGCTCGGCATGCTGAGCGCCCTGCGCAAGAGCCTCTCCATGCTGCGGGCCGACCATGGCCAGCACCTGCACGACCTGGCCGACATCCCCCAGGAGGACCCGGCGGTCTACGAGATGCTGAGCCGCGCCGACTCCGTCGGCGTCTTCCAGGTGGAGAGCCGGGCCCAGATGTCCATGCTGCCCAGGCTCCAACCCCGACGGTTCTATGACCTGG
>CAXAYM010000407.1:0-2173 GCA_963973175.1 uncultured Arenimonas sp. | reverse complement strand
AGGGCCTCCTGGTCCAGGAGCTTCTCGCTCTCCTCGGCGATCAGCGGCGCCCAGCCTCCGGCCACCGTGGTCTTGTGGGTCTTGGTGCGGCCCTGGCCGAAGGCCTTGCCCATGATGTCGGAGATGTTCATCACCCCCATGGACGCGCCCGGCTGGCCCGGCACGTCGAACAGGGGCATGCCGCCGGAATCGGCCAGGGTCAGCTCGACCTCTTTGTCGTCCAGCTCGCCGGCCCGCAGCTTCTTGCGGAAGCTGTCGCGGGCCGCCGTGGAGCCGGGGCCGGTGAGCGCGTCCAGCAGCCGCTCTTCGGCCGCCGCCTCAGCCCGGGCGCGGACGGCGCCGCGGCGCTTGTCGCGGACCATGGCGATGGCGCTCTCCACCAGATCCCGCACGATCTGGTCCACGTCGCGGCCGACATAGCCGACTTCGGTGAACTTGGTGGCCTCGACCTTGAGGAAGGGGGCGTTGGCGAGCCTGGCCAGGCGCCGGGCGATCTCGGTCTTGCCGACCCCGGTGGGGCCGATCATCAGGATGTTCTTGGGCGTCACCTCGTCGCGCAGGGCGTCGGGCACACGCCGCCGGCGCCAGCGGTTGCGCAGGGCGACGGCCACGGCCTTCTTGGCGTCCTTCTGGCCGACGATGAAGCGGTCGAGTTCGGAAACGATCTCGCGGGGGGAGAAGTCTGTCATGAGCTCACGGGGTTTGAGCCGGGTCAGCGCCCTACAGGCGCTCCACCGTCAGCTCGCCATTGGTGTAGACGCAGATGCGCGCGGCGATGCCCATGGCCTTGCTGGCCACCTCTTCGGCCGAGAGACTTGAGTCCATCAGGGCCATGCCGGCGGCCAGGGCATAGTTGCCGCCCGAGCCGATGGCCGCCACGCCGCTTTCGGGCTCCAGCACGTCGCCGACGCCGGTGACCGTGTAGATGGCGTCCTTGTCGGCCACCAGCAGCATGGCTTCCAGCTTGCGCAGGTAGCGGTCGGTGCGCCAGTCCTTGGCCAGGTCCACGCAGGCCCGCGCCAGGTGTTCGGGATATTGTTCGAGCTTGGTCTCGAGCCGCTCGATCAGGGTGAAGGCGTCGGCCGTGGCGCCGGCGAACCCGGCCAGGACCCGGCCGCCGGCCAGGGTGCGGACCTTGCGGGCGTTGCCCTTGACCACGGTCTGGCCCATGGACACCTGACCATCGCCGGCGATCACCGTCTGGCCGTCCTTGCGAACCGCCAGGATGGTCGTGCCGTGCCAGTCGGGGAAGTTGGAAGAAGTCTGCGACATCCGCCGGGATGTGGCGACCAGGGCAGGTGAGGTCAAGCGCCATGGAATTTTCCGACGCCGAGGTCGAACGCTACGCCCGCCATCTGGTGCTGCGGGAAGTGGGCGGGCCGGGCCAGCAGAAGCTGAAGGCCGCCCATGTGCTGATCGTCGGCGCCGGCGGCCTGGGCGCGCCGGCCAGCCTCTATCTGGCCGCCGCCGGCGTCGGCCAGATCACGCTGGTTGATCCGGACGCGGCCGACCTCTCCAACCTGCAGCGCCAGGTGATCTATCGCCCCTCAGACTTAGGCGCCCCCAAGGTCGAGGCCGCCGCCGCCCAGCTTTCCGCCCTCAACCCCCATGTGCGCGTCAATCCCGTGCGCCTGGCGCTGAACAGCGCCAACGCCGGCGGCCTGGTGGCCAGCGCCGACCTGGTGCTGGACGGCACCGACGACTTCGCCACCCGCTTTGCGGTCAACGCGGCCTGCGTGGCGCACGGAAAGCCGCTGGTCTCCGGCGCCATCGGCCGCTGGACCGGCCAGGTCGGCGTCTTCAAAGGCCAGCCCTGCTACCGCTGCCTGGTGCCGGATATCCCCCCGGACGCCGAAACCTGCGCCGCCGTCGGCGTCATCGGGGCGCTCGCCGGCGTCATCGGCTCGATGATGGCGCTGGAGGCGATCAAGGTCATCACAGGGGCCGGCGAGGCGCTGGAGGGGCGGTTGCTGATCTATGACGGCCTGGCGGCCGAGACGCGGACGGTGCGGATTGGGGCTGATCCGGCGTGTTCGGTGTGTGGGGCCGGGTCTCGCTGAGGCTGGTTGGAGCGGCCAGAATGCCGGCCAGCCATTGCCGCTTCAGGCGTCGGGGTCACAGTGAAGTCAGGCGGGCTTTCTGTTGGGCCACGCCATGGAGGTCATGGGGCCCT
>CAXAYM010000406.1:0-2173 GCA_963973175.1 uncultured Arenimonas sp. | reverse complement strand
CCTGGCCGCGATGGCGCACCACGCACTCGACCACCACGTGGCCCGGCTGGCCGACGACCACCGCCGCGCGGCGGAACTCGCCGACGCCCTGCGGTCACTGGGCCTGGCGGTGGAAGGCGCATTCACCAACATCGTGTTCGTCACCGTGCCCGACGGCCGCCAGGCGGAACTGGCCAAGGCGCTCGAAGCCCGCGGCGTGCGCATCGCCGCCGGCCGCGGCGCGCGGGTGCGGCTGGTCACGCATCTGGACATCGACGACGCCGGCCTGGAACGCGCCATCACCGGCTTCCGCGAGTTCTTCGCCTAGGTCGCGGAGCGCTGCTCGGCTTTCTGCTCGGACAGTTCCTTGCCGACTTCCGCGCGGCCGGCCATCTCGGCGCCGGCATCGTGCGGCAGCCGCAGCATCATCCAGGCCGACAGCGCCGAGATGACGCCCACCGTCAGGAAGGCCCAGCTGAAGTTCACCGGGTCGGCATGGTCCTGGCCGGTGAACGCGCCGGCCACCTGCAATGCATAACCACCGATCGCCACGCCAAGTGCCAGCGAAAACTGCTGAAGCATGCCGGACAGGCTGCTGGCCTGGCCCATGCGCGCCTGGTCCACTTCGGCGTAGCTGATGGCGTTGAGGCTGGTGAACTGCAGCGAGCGGAAGCAGCCCGACACCAGCAGCACCGCCATGATCACCCAGTGCGCGGTGTCGGCGCGGAACAGCCCGAAACCCGCCAGCATCGCCGAAGCCAGCAGCGCATTGATCCACAGCACGCGCCGGAACCCGAAGCGCCGCAGCACCGCCGCCGCCATCGTCTTCATGAAGATCGCGCCGACCGCGGACACGAATGTCAGCAGGCCCGACTGCAGCGGCGAGAGTCCGAAACCCAGCTGCAGCATCAGCGGCAGCAGGAAGGGTGTGGCGCCGATGCCGATGCGGAACAACATGCCGCCCACCACGCCGGCGCGAAAGGTCGGCAAGCGCAGCAGGCCCAGGTCGATCAGCGGATGCGGATGACGGCGGGCATGCCAGGTGTAGGCAAGCATCGCGCCCAGGCCCAGGGTCGCCACCGCCACCGGCGTCGACACCAGGTGCCGGCCCAGGGTCGAGAACCCGAACAGGGCCAGCGCCAGGCCCAGCCCGGACAGCGCAAACCCCGTCCAGTCCAGCGGCTTCACCGGCTCGCGCAGGTCAGGCACGAAGCGCCAGGCCAGGGCGATGCCCACCAGGCCCATGGGGATGTTGATCAGGAAGATCCAGCGCCAGTCGCTGTAGGTGGCGATGAAGCCGCCGATGGGCGGCCCCAGGATCGGCGCCACCAGCGCCGGAATGGTCAGCCAGCTAAGGGCCTGTACGAGCTCCTTCTTCGGCACGGTGCGCAGCAGCACCAGCCGCCCCACCGGCACCATCAGCGCGCCGCCCATGCCCTGCAGGAAACGTGCGGCGACGAGCTGTTCCAGGCTGGCGCTGGCCGCGCAGGCCAGCGAGCCCAGCAGGAATACGCCGATCGCCAGCATGAAGGTGCGCTTCGCGCCGAAGCGGTCGGCCACCCAGCCGCTGACCGGAATGAACACCGCCAGCGCCAGCAGGTAGGCCGTAAGGGCCAGCTTCAGCGCGATCGGTTCGGTGCCCAGGTCCTCGGCGATGACCGGCAGCGAGGTCGCGATCGCCGTCGAGTCCATGGTCTCGATGAACAGGGTGGTGGCGACGATCAGGGAAAGGCGGCGGCCGGGCTGCATGCGGCCCTATTCTCCCACCCGCGCCGCGCCGGGGCGAACCGGCGTGGCGTCCGGCAGGGGACAGCGTGCCCGCAGGGCGCGATAATCGCCGCCCCGCCCGCTGGCCGCCGGACGACCATGGACCCCAGCCGCATCGAACCGCGCATCGTTCCCTTCGAGCCGGCACTGCGCGAGCACTTCCACCGGCTCAACGCCGAATGGCTGCGCAAGTACCACCAGATCGAACCCTTCGACGAGGAAGTGCTGTCCCATCCCGAGGCGCACATCCTTGGCAAGGGTGGCCGCATCTGGTTCGCGCTGGTGGGCGAAGAGGTCGTTGGCACCTGCGCGCTGATGCCGGACGCACCCGGCGTCTGGGAGTTGACCAAGATGGGCGTTACCGCCGGCTACCAGGGCCACGGCATCGGACGCCGCCTGCTGGCCGCCGCCGCGACGTTGCAACTGC